>JAAZOE010000438.1 GCA_012797915.1 Candidatus Zixiibacteriota bacterium
AATGTCGACCACGTACAGATGGCGGTCGTCGGCCGGCAGGTAGGCGTAGGTTCCCTGCACGGCTACATCATATACCGTCCCCCCGTTGGCATACACCTGCGAGACGAACGTCGGCTGGGCCGGGTCCTTGACGTTGAGGATATACAGTCCATTATAAAAGGACACATAAGCCAGGGTATCCACGATTACCATGTCCACCCCCTCGCTCCACAGCACGCTGGAGCAATAACTCGCCTCCCAGCCGTCCTCCGCCAACCCGGACAAAACCGCCTGTTCAGGCTCCGCCGCCGGATACCAGCCCGCCGACCCGGCAAAAACCGGCGACTGCCGGACCGAATCGCGGGCGGCCCCGGCCGATTCCCCCGCCGCCGACATGCTCAGCCCCATAACCAACAGAAACAACAGCGTCTTTTTCATGGCTGTCTCCCTTCAAAAGATCGCAGAAACGCCTGCAACGATACCGATACCAGTACCGCCGTCGACGGTGCCCATGTGCCGATTGCGCGCCGCTGGACTGATACCCGCAGTTGTCCGAGATCCCGTTGCGATGCCCCGATGCGCCTGCCGCCGGTTGGTGCCCCGGCTAGACATTGCAAATATATACCCCTGTATTTATTCTATCAATAGATATATAGGCCGTCCGCCTCCGATGTCCAACCCTCCGCCCGGCGCCGCCGCCCTCTTTTCCTCTTGTCTCGAGACGTTCTCTCCCGTACATTTACCCAATGGATTTGGCCCCCCGCCCCGATAAGGAAACCGGGCGGGATGCCGATACCTAGGAAACGCGATGCCCGACAGGGGAATGTCCGTCTCCCGTCGGGGTCAGGGAGACAAACGCGTCGGGGGGCCGCGCCGGAAGTCGCGCCGACCGACGAGGAATCGAAAAACCGTTATCAATGGATTGACCGGATGAAAATCAAGCCGCTCTTGGTCCTGCCGTCACTGCCGGAAAAAATCGCCCGCCTGCAGGAACTGGCCAACAACGTCTGGTACGCCTGGTCGCCGGAACTGACCCAGCTGTTCCGACGCCTTGACGAGGACACCTATGACCGGGTCAACCAGAATCCGGTCATGATGCTGGCCCATGTGCCGCAGGAACGGTTGCGCGAGGCGGCCGAGGACGAATCGTTCGTGGCCCACCTGGGCCGGGTCTATGAGGCCTTCACCGGATACATGGCCCGCAAGAAGTGGTTCGAAAACCGCTTCCCGGCCTTCAAAAACGCCCACATCGCCTATTTCTCCTGCGAGTTCGGGCTCGATGTCTCCCTGCCGATGTACTCCGGCGGGTTGGGAGTTCTCTCCGGCGACCATCTGAAATCGGCCTCCGATCTGGGCATCCCGATCGTGGCGGTCGGCCTGCTCTATCGCTACGGCTACTTCCAGCAAAGCCTCACTGTCGACGGCTGGCAGACGGAATCATACACCGAAAACGACTGGTACAACATGCCGGTGACACTGGAAAAGGACGCCTCCGGCAAACCGATCCAGATCACCGTCGAGATGGGCACCAGCCCGGTCAAGGCCCAGATCTGGCGGGTGCAGGTGGGCAAGGTGCCGCTGTATCTGCTGGATGCCAACATCCCGGAAAACCCCTCCATGCATCGCGAGATCACCTACCAACTCTATACCGGGGACAAAGATATCCGCATCCGCCAGGAAATCCTGCTGGGCATCGGCGGGGTCCGCGCGCTGGAGGCCCTGGGGTATCATCCCGGCGTCTACCACCTCAATGAGGGACACTCGATGTTCCTCTGTCTGGAACGGGTCCGTCGCCTGATGGAGCGGGACAAGCTGTCGTATGAGGAAGCGGTCGAGACCGTCTGGTCGACCAACGTCTTCACCACGCACACGCCGGTCCCCGCCGGCAACGAACAGTTCGACGCCAAGTTGATGGAAAAGTACCTGACCCCGATGGGCGAGGCTTTGGGCATCGGCTTCCGCGGCCTGATGAAACTCGGCCGGGTGATCGAGACCAACGATCAGGAACCGTTCTCCATGACCGTCGGCGCCCTGCGCCTGTCGGCCTTCGCCAACGGCGTCTCGCAGCTGCACGGCAAGACCTCGCGTTCCATGTGGCGGTTCGTCTGGCCGGGATATCCCGATGACGAGGTCCCGATCACCTCCATCACCAACGGCGTCCACCCCTACAGCTGGATCTCCCCGACCCTCGGGGAGCTGTATGAAACCTATATCGGCCCGCGCTATATCGAACAGCCCGAAGACCCCTCGTTCTGGGACAAAATTTACCGCATCCCCAACATCGAGCTGTGGCGGGCGCATCAGCGCAACAAGGAACAACTGATTTTCTTCACCCGTCAGCGCATCCGCCGTCAGGCCGAGGCCAAGGGCAAATCCCAGCAGGAACTTAACCGGACCGAGGAGATTCTCGATCCCCACGCGTTGACCGTCGGCTTCGCCCGGCGCTTCGCCACCTACAAGCGCGGCTACATGCTCTTCTCCGATCTCGAGCGTCTGCGCAAACTGGTCTCCAACGCCGACCGTCCGATCCAGTTCATCTTCGCCGGCAAGGCTCATCCGCGGGACAACTACGGCAAGGAGATCATCAAGTCGATCGTCCATATCGCCCAGCGCAACGAGTTCTACAACAACGTCATCTTTCTGGAAAACTACGATCTTGATCTGGCCTGGAAACTGGTGGCCGGCGTCGACGTCTGGCTCAACACCCCGCGCCGTCCCGAGGAGGCTTCCGGCACCTCCGGTATGAAGGCCGCCCTCAACGGCGCCCTCAACGTCTCCATCCTCGACGGCTGGTGGGTGGAAGGATACACCCCGGACACCGGCTGGGCCATCGGTTCACCCAACGCCACCTTCGCCAACAACGAGGAGCAGGACTACATCGAGTCGCAGGAGTTGTACGATATTCTCGAACGGGATGTTATCCCGATGTACTACGACCGCAACAAGGAAGAATATCCGCCCGAGTGGATTCAGATGATGAAGAATTCGATCGTCATGGGCGGAAAACGGTTCTCCTCGCACCGCATGCTGCGCGAGTACACCGAGAAGTTCTACGTTCCGGCCATCCAGTCGTACGAGAACATGACCGGACACAACTACGGCCTCACCAAGGAATGCGCCATCTGGAGCAAACGTTTGGCCGCCGCCTGGAACAAGGTGACCATCAATTCGCTGGAGATCGAGGGGACTGACGGCTCGGCCCGGGTCGGCCAGGCCACGCCGGTCACGCTCAAGGTGTTCCTAGGGGAACTGAAACCGGAAGACGTCAAGGTCGAGGTCGTCCGCGGCATGCTCAACGCCCAGGATCAGATTGTCGACAGCGAGGTTTTCGGGGCCACGCCGGGCGAAACCTCGCGCGACGGCCACTACACCTATCATGTCGATCTGACCTGTACCCGGTCGGGACGAATGGGGATCACCGCCCGCGTGACGCCGTACAACGCGCGGCATTTGATCAAGCACCATCCCCGCCTGGTCGCCTGGTTGGCCTAGCCCGTCGGAGGCCACAGACTCTCGATGATTCAAAGGGCACCCCACATCGGGCGCCCTTTTCATTTCCAACCTAATGCCCGGCCCTCTGGGCCGGGAATCGACGGCATCCCACCCCAAGCTTGTCATTCCCGCGCAGGCGGAAATCCATCCGCCGTGGCTATATTCCTAGACAGGGTACCCCACCCAAAATCCCGCCTTTGGCGGGACTGGCAGGTGGGTTTATTTTTCGGTCACACGAATTTCATGATCATCACCCTGTCGTCCCAACGCCGCTTTGAACGTCGCGCCGCTCAACGTTTTCGAATCGCCAACACGATATAATCGTCTTCCAGCCGCGGCTTGACCGCGAACGCCTTGACGTTGGTGATCAGATCCGCCACCAGCGTCGTCAGTTCGTTCGACCGACGGGGCTGCAGGAAACTCATCAATCGCTCCTCGTTGTACATGTCACCCGAGGTATTGGCCGCCTCCACGATCCCATCGGTGTACAGCACCAGCAGGTCGCCCGATTCGAGATGCGTCTCTTCTTCCGTGTATTCGAAATCCTCCCGCACTCCGATTACCGCTCCGGTTTGGTGGAGAATCTCGATGGTTCCGTTGCGACGAACCAGAATGGGTGAACAATGTCCGGCGTTGGCATACAGCAATCGTCCCTTGCCGTCGTTTCCGTTCTCCAGCGCCAGGCAGACCAGTGAGACGAATTTGGTCACCGGGATATTGCGGCAGAGCCATTGGTTCAGATTGCAGACCAGCTTCGCCGGTGAGCGATGCGTCTCGGCCAGGAGCCGCAACGCCCCCTGCACGTTGGACATCATCAATCCGGCCGCGACCCCTTTTCCCATGACATCGGCGATGACCACGCGGTGCGCCGTGGTGCAGGCGCATGGGGCCAGGAAATCGAAATAGTCGCCGCCGACATAGCGAGCCTCGGCCATACTTACGGCCACATCGAACCCGGCGATATCAGTCGCCGTTTGCGGCAAGAGGGCATGGTAGATTCGATTGGCCAGGTACAGATCGTCCTCGAGTTGCGATTGTTCTTCCGGGCTGATACATCCCAGGCAAACCTGGGCCAGCGGTTGGGCTTCAAGCCGATGATGTTCGACCTCGCCGTGGCAGACCGTGCAGGCGCCGTAGGAATGGTCTTCGACCCGCGCCAGGGCGCCGCGGATTTCGTTCAGCAGTTCCCGGGCCTTATTGAGGTCTTCCGCCCGCGTGGCATCGGGGCTTTCCAGCCAGTCGACGACGTTCTGTTGCCGTTCGATCAGCAGGTTCCGGAAATGTTCCAAATCGCCAAGGGTCATAGCTTGCTCCCGCGTTTGGGTAGAATCACTGTAACTTTTCGTCGTAGCCGCCCGCCCCAATCCCCTCCTTGTGCATACGAAAAACCCCCGCCCAGGTTTGCCCGGCCGAATAAGAAGTGATAACGGGAGTCGGGGGGAACGGCCGTCACCCCTTGAAGGGACTATTCCCCTTGACACGGAAAATCAATCGACGATATTGTATAGGCATCCGGGTATTTGCTCGTCCGGCTATTCATAGGTGTTATGGCGGAGAGGGATCATGGACCTTGAATCCATTCGCGCGGCGTCGCGGCCGCGGCAGAAACGGCCGAGTGTTTGGCCGGTTCTGTTGCTCGTTCTGGCCGCAACCATCTTCTGGCAGTGCGAAGAGAAGACGACCGCTCCGGTCTATATCCCCGAGCCGCCGTTGCAGTTCATCGATTCGGTCTCCCCGGCCGATGGCGCGGTCAATGTCCCGGTCAACAGTTGCATCCGCATCACCTTCCTGCGCTCGATGGATACCGCGACGATGGTCGCCAGGAGATTCCATTTCACCGGCGAACACCTCTTTAGTTTGTCCCGCGATTCGATGAAGGTGGTCATCTGCGCCGCCGGCGGCCTCGATTATGCAGCGGAATATCATGTCGAAATCGATTCCGGCCTGGCCGACACCGCCGGGAACGTCATGACCAAGCCGTATTCGTTTTCGTTCCGCACCGTAACCGGCAATTCGCTCATTTCCCTGGTCTCACCGGCCAATGGGGATACGGCTGTCCGTCTCGATGCCCCGATCACGGCAACCTTTACCCGGGAGATGGATGTCTCGACCTTGAATGCCGCGACCGTTCTGCTCAGCGATGGCATCGACGGGACGATCAGCTATACCAACCGCCGATTGGTCTTCACCCCGGCCGACAGCCTGGAACCGTATCATACCTACACGATGACGCTGAAAGCCTCGATCGCCGACACGGCCGGGAACACCCTGGGACAGGATTTCACCTGGAGCTTCATGACCCTTAAAGCGGGCAATGGATTCATCGAGTCCGTCTATCCGGTTGATGGGGCGATACAGGTGCCGATAGGGGCGACTCCCTATATACAGTTTTCCACGGCCATTGATCCTGCATCGGTGCAACCGGAGGAATTCACCATCAGCGGCGGGGTCACCGGGGTCGTCAGCGTGCAGGGCATCGTAACCAGCTCAATCAGCTTCAATCCCACTCCCGACTTCGATTATGCCACCGCGTACACGGCGATGTTCCGGGGCGATATCATGAGTACGAAAGGAGAATCTATACATATCGATCGTACGTGGTCGTTCACAACCGAGGATACGGTGCCGCCGCAGGTCGTCTCGACCTCGCCTCCCGATGGCGCCGTCGCGGTCCCCAACAAAACCAATGTTTCCATAACGTTTGACCAAGATATCGAACCGACGGGTATTGGTGTCGGTGCGTTATCCCTCCTGGGATATGACAGCGAGTACGACAGAATCACCGTGTCGGGAGCCACCGTAACCCTTGATCCGAATGATATCCCGCTGTGCTCGCAGGAAATCACGGCGGTTTTCGACGGTGATGTTTCCGACCGATACGGGCACAGCACCCACATCGATTACATGTGGCATTTCACCACCTATTCGGCTTTTGACACGGCCACCTGTCATCCAACTTCAAATGAGGGATGCTTCCCGCCGGATTCCCCGATTCGCCTTGCGTTTTCCCGTATTCTGGATACGGCCGCGGTTACGGCCGCTGATGTGATGATTCAGGAAGAAGGGGGCGATACGCTTTCCGGGACGTTGTCCGGTCATGATTCCATCGTCGAATTCACCCCCGATATTCCCTTTACGCCTCTTCACACGTACCGGATTACGATTCTCACGGGGATTAAGGACGCCTACGGAGACAATTTCCCCGTCCCGCGGTTGTGGTGTTTTTCCGCAAAGGGTGAGAATCTGTTGCCGCTGGCGGTCGGCAATAAATGGATCTATCAGGTCAAGGAAGCGACTTATCCCATCCAGTCCTTCGATGGGGCCATACTCGATTCCATAGCCATAGTGGCAGATACGGTCATCGAAGGTGAAAAATGGTTTGTGGATCAGAATGGATGTCGGTATGCAGCCGACGGGGATCGCCTCGAGACAACCTTTCAGGTCGAATATCCATATACGCCGTACGGGTTCGTCAATTCCGGGTGCGACCACACGGCGGTGGCCATCGAAACCGATCAGGCCACGTATCTGTGCCAGCCTTTCATCGTATCTTTCCTGGCGGGGTATCGTAATTACCGGCAAGGGTACAATTTCGCTCCCAACGTCGGTTTGGTCCGCTACGACCGGGAATTTTGGGGAGGCGTGGCCGTCGAACCTCATCAGTACCGGTCCTGGCGGTTGGTTTCCCACCAATTGCGATGAGGAGAGAAAAGCGGGCAGGTAACCCACCTTTTAAGGCGGGATGTGCGGCCCGACAATTACTTGTTGCCGTGCTCGGCGCGGTAGCGGCGGAAGGCGGCCAGGTACTGCGCAATCTTGCGCTCCCGCCCCTTGTCGGTCGGATGATAGTATTGATGGTCCTTTATATTATCCGGCAAAAACGTCTGATTGACGAACGGCGTATCCGAATCGGGCGGATAGATGTACCCGTCACCGTACCCGACTTCCTTAATCAGCCGGGTCGGGGCGTTCCGGATATGCAGCGGCACCGGCAGGTTCTCGGTCTCCTGCACCTCATCCATGGCGGCGTCGAACGCCCGATAAGCCGAGACCGACTTGGGAGCGGTGGCCAGATAGATGGTCGCCTCGGCGATGGCCAGTTCCCCCTCGGGCGAACCGAGGAACCGGTACGCCTCGGTCGCCGACAGGCAGAGCGTCAGGGCGAACGGATCGGCCAGGCCGACATCCTCGGAGGCAAACCGCACCAGCCGCCGCAGGATATAGAGGGGGTCTTCCCCGCCGGACAACATCCGCGCCAGCCAGTAGAGGGCGGCGTCGGGATCGCCGCCGCGAAGCGACTTGTGCAGGGCCGAGATCAGGTTGTAATGTTCCTCCTCGGACTTGTCGTAGATGACGCTCCGGCGGCCGATGATCTTCTTGAGCAGGTCGTACGATATCTGTCCGCCATCGGGGAGATCATCCGAGGCGGCCTCGATGATGGACAGCGCCCGCCGGCCGTCGCCGTCGGCCTGATCGGCCAGATAGTCCAGCCCTTTCGGCTCGATCGTCAGCCGGCGCGCCCCCAGTCCTTTGACCGGGTCGGCCAAAGCGCGGGTGAGGATGGTCTTGATGTGTCCCTGGTTGAGCCGCTCCAAAACATAGACCCGCACCCGCGACAGAAGCGGGGTGATGACCTCGAAGCTGGGATTTTCAGTGGTGGCCCCGATCAGGATGATACTGCCATCCTCGACATACGGCAGGAAGGCATCCTGCTGGGCCTTGTTAAAGCGATGAATCTCATCGATGAACAGGTAGGTGATGGCGCCATGCATCGAGCGGCGTTTGCGCGCCAGGGCGATAACTTCCTTTAGTTCTTTAATGGTGGAGGTAACGGCCGAATAGGGCAGGAAATCGGCCTTGCAGGTCTTGGCGATCAAAAAGGCCAGCGTGGTCTTGCCGGTCCCCGGCGGGCCCCAGAAGATAATCGACCCGACATGTCCCTTGTCGATGGCGTTGCGAAGCGGGGTGCCGGGGGCGATGATCCTCTCCTGGCCGACAAAATCATCAAACGTCTCCGGGCGCATCCGGTCGGCCAGCGGGCGGTCGCGGCCGAAATCCTCATTTTGGTCCGGTTGGTCGGGCCGAAACATATCCATGCGGGCAATATATCAATTTTCCATGCTCGCCACAGGCATTATGATTTCGACGGCGATCACTTTTCCAGTAGTTATTTGGAAAACATGGAATTGTGGAGCGAATATACTATACAAAGATCGGAGATAGGCAAAATTTATAGCCCGACTTAGATAGCCCGCCAATGCAAAGAAACGTTCACGCAACTTATTAATAATCAAGATATTATGGAAGCTGAAGGCCAATTATAATTGTCCATCCATCGCCGATCCGGCTGGCTGGAGACTTCTGTCGGTAATTGAACAACTTTCTGACACTATTTACAAATTTGTGAAATATTTCTCAAAACTATTTGCAACTTTTCCGAAAATTGACGTATAATTCAGCAAATGACCGAATGGTCATATTTTGACTGAAGGGTTTTGAGATGGAAAAACCGACATTCAAGCGGAAGGAGCGGGAGAAGGAAGCTCGTCGCGAGGCGATTCTGGATGCCGCCGTCCGCCTGTTTTCCCGCAAAGGGAATTATGATCCAACGCTGGATGATATTGCCAACGAGGCGGAATTGTCCAAAGGGACGATCTACAATTACTTCAAGGATAAGCATTATCTGATCGCCGCTCTGCTTCTGCGCTGCCATGAGAAGGTGGTGGAGCGTCTCAGGGAGATAGTTTCCCGCAATGAGACATTGTCGGCCCTGATCCACGCCGTTTTGGGGTCAATCAAGAGCGCCCAGGACGACAAGTACATCTTTCATATCTTTTTCTCGGCCGGTCTTCAGATGCCGGAGGAATTGCGGCTGGAGGTCGCAACGCAGTGGCGGAGCCAGGAGCAGCAGGCGGCGCAGATTTTGGCCGACAAGCTGGCCGTGACGCCGGAAACGAGTCATTTGACTCCGCTGCAGCAATTGGTGGGGGCGCGGATGATCATGTCGGCGGTTCATTATTCCATTGTCGTGACAGCCGGGGAGGTTGCCTTTCAGCCGCCGGCCGAGGAACTGGATACATTCGCCCGGATGTTGCATCGGGCCTTAACCATGGAGCACGCTTGATGAAACGTATTCTGCTATGCTTTCTGCTGGCTTGGGGCGTGGGGTCGGCATCGGCCGAGACCTTGATCCTCAGCCGTGAAAGCGTCGTCCGGATGGCGCTGGAGCAGAACGAAGGGTACAAGTCCGCCCTGCTGGAAAAAGACCGGGTCCGGGGGCAGTACCTGGAAGCGCGGTCAGGGGCGTTTCCGCGCCTGTCGTTTGATGCCGGGTATCAGCGGAACATCGACCTGCAGACCTCGGTCTTCACGATGACCGACAGTGAGGGAAACAGCGAGACGATGAAACTCAAGTTCGGGACGCCGCATAACTATTCGTTCGGCCTGAGTTTCTATCAGCCCCTATATGCGGCCGGTAAAGTCGGGGCGGCGATTAAAATCGCCAAGTACGGCTTCGCCTATACCGATGCCGCCATCGACGCGGCGACCCATGATATCGCCACCCGGGCGGACAAGGCGTATCTGGACGCCGTTTCGGCCCGCGAGGCGGCGGTCGTGTTCCGCGAGGCGGAGCGGCTGGCCGATTCCAACCTGGCGGTGGTGCAGAAACTGTACGACCAGGGGCAGGTGTCCGAATTCGATCTGCTGCGCGCGCAGGTGCAGGCGGCCAACACCCGTCCCGACCGGATCGCGGCCGACAACACCGCCCGGCTGGCCTTGGATCAACTGCGTAACCTTTTGGCGCTGGCCCCCGAAACGGAACTTGTCCTGGACAGCACCATCGGCGAGGTCGCGGCTCCGCTGGTGGACGAGGACGCGCTGGTGGCCGAGGCGCTGGCCAACCGTCCGGAACTGCGGCAGAGCGACCAGTTGGTGAACATCAACCAGAAGTTAATCGATATCGCCGAGGGGGGCTACAAACCGACCCTGGGATTGTCTTCTCAGGTTGCTTGGACCAGCATGACCGACAAGTTCAAACAGACCACGACCGCCTCCGAGGCTTGGAACCGGTCATGGGTGGTGGGTCTGTCGTTGTCCTGGCCGATCTTCAGCGGATTCGAAACGGTCGGCAAGATTCGTCAGGCCAAAGTTGACTACTCCCAGAGTCAACTGAGCCGGAACCAGCTGAGCCGTCAGGTGCGGCTGGAGGTTCAGGACGCGGTCGGCAAGCTGAAGGAAGCCGGCCAACGGGTGGACGCCCTCGGCCAGACGGTGACTCAGGCCGAACGCGGGGTGGAGATTGCCCAGGTGCGGTATCGGAACGGCGTGGGCACGCAATTGGAGCTGTTGGACGCCCAAGTGGCTTTGACCGCCTCCCGGGTCAACCGCATTTCGGCCCGGCATGATCTGGTCGTGGCTATCGCCAATCTGCGGCGGGCGGTCGGCCGGCCGTGGGCTTCACAATGGTAAAGGATAGAGCGATGAAATCGAAAACAGGCATTCTTGCGGCACTCCTTATCATGGCCCTGGCCGGCTGCGGCGGGAAAGAAGCTTCCACCGATGGTTCCCAAACGGCGCAGGTGGCTGTCCGCACCGCGCCGGTGCAGTCGGGTGATTTCCCCCGAACGACGGCGGTCGGCGGCACGCTGAGCGGCGACCGGCAGACGACCATTCCGGCCAAAGTCCAGACGACCGTGACCAAAATCCCGGTCCGGCGCGGCCAAACCGTCCGCCGGGGAGACCTCCTGGTGCAACTCGACCCCGGCGGAGTGCAGTCGCAGTATCGCCAGGCCGAGGCGGTTTTCCGCAACGCCGAGAAACAGGTTAAAAAGATGAGGGCGTTGTATGCGTCGGGGGCGATCTCGGAATCGCAGCTGGATGGCGCCGAGACCGAGTTCGAAGTGGCGCAGGCCAATTTTGACGCCGCCCGGCAAACGATCGCCATCGACGCCCCGTTCGACGGCGTCGTGACCGATGTGTTCGTGCGGGTGGGGGATGAGGTTTCCCCCGGATTGCCCCTGGTGGATATCGCCGACATTTCCGCCCTGCGGCTGATTCTGGAAGTACCCAACGACCAGGCCGTTCTGATCGATAAGGGAGCGCCGGTGAAAATCGTTTCCCCGGTCGATTCCACCCAGGTCATGACCGGCGAGGTCATCGGCGTCGCCGATGCCGCCGATGTCAGCACGCGGAGTTTCGAGGTGGAGTGCCGCTTCGCCGAAGTGAAACCCGGCTTCTCGCCCGGCATGTACGTCTCCGCTGACATCGAGACGGAGACCCTGCGCGGGGCGATTCTGGTTCCCAACGATGCGGTCATCTACCGGTCCGGTCAGGCGATGGTGTACATCGTCGCCGCCGACACCGCGGCCTTGGTGCCGGTGACGGTGGTCGCGGTCGGCCGCGAGCTGACGGCGGTCTCCGGCGCGCTGCAGGCGGGACAGAAGGCGGTGGTCATCGGGCAGAAGAACCTGACCCCGGGAGCCAAAGTACGTGAGGCCTCGTTATGATCTTAGCCGATATTTCCATACGCCGCCCCGTCTTCGCGGTCATGATGGCCGGGGCGCTGCTGGTGCTGGGGATTACTTCCTATCTGGCCCTGTCGGTCGATCTGTTCCCCAAAATGGATCTGCCCTACGTCGTGGTGACTGTGGTCTATCCGGGGGCCGGCGCCGAGGCGGTGGAACTGGACGTGACCAAGAAGATCGAGGACGCCGTCAACACCATCGCCGGGGTCAAACATATCTCCTCGACCGCCCAGGAGGGATACTCCCTGACGGTCATCGAGTTCAGCATCGAGACCGATCCGCTCAACGACGCCGCCGAGGTGCGCGATAAGGTCAACTCCATCCGCGGCGATCTGCCCACCGACATCGAGGAACCGGTCATCCAGCGGTATGATCCGCAATCGGAACCGATCATGTCGATTTCGATATCGGGACGGCAGTCGTTGCGGGATCTGACCGATTATGTCGATGATGTCATCCAGCCGCGCTTGGAATCGGTCCCCGGCGTTGGCCAGGCGGAGATTATCGGCGGGGCCGAGAGGGAAATCCAGGTTCGGGTGAACCCGGAACGGCTCAAAGCGCTGGATTTAACCCCCCTGATGGTTGCGGCTCGGCTGCAGGCGGCCAACCTGGAAGTTCCGGGCGGTCGGGTCATCGACGGTAACCGGGAATGGGTGGTCCGGACGATGGGCCGGTTTGTCAGCGTCCAGCAGATTCGCGATCTGGTCGTCCTCTCCCCCAAAGGACACATGGTCCGACTGGATGAAATCGCCGAAATCATCGACACCGAAGTGGAGTCGACTTCGGCCTCGCGCCTCAACGGCGAACCGGCCGTCGGCCTGGACATCCGGCGGCAATCGGGGGCCAACACGGTCGACGTCGCGGAAGGGGTCAATGAGGTCCTGGAAAAGATCAAGACCGAACTTCCGGCGGGCATGTCCCTGGTCATCGCCACCGACAATTCCGAGTTCATTCGCGGGGCCATCGAGGACGTGCTCATCAACATCATCTGGGGCGGGCTCCTGGCGATTCTGGTCATCCTGTTGTTCCTGGCCAACTGGCGCAGCACCATCATCAGCGCGGTGGCCATCCCGATCTCGATCATCGCCACCTTCACCCTCATGCGGATGCTCGACTTCACCCTCAACATGATCACATTGATGGGCATGGCGCTGGCCGTGGGGTTGCTGATCGACGATGCCATCGTGGTCATCGAAAACATCTACCGGCACATGGAAATGGGCAAGCCGCCGCTGAAGGCTGCGCATGAGGCCACCGATGAAATCGGGTTGGCCGTTTCGGCCACCACCCTGGCCATCATCGTGGTCTTCCTGCCGGTAGCCTTCATGTCCGGCATCATCGGCCGCATTTTCAATTCCTTCGGTCTGACCGTGGCCTTCGCCGTGGCGGTCAGTCTGTTCATCGCCTTCACCCTGACGCCGATGCTGTCGTCGCGGTTTTTCCGTCCGCACGAGGAGCAGATCGAATCCCGTCTTCACCGGGGATTGAAGTGGTGGGATCGGGGCTTTCGGTATATCGAGCATCACTGGTACCGTCCGGCCCTGCGGTGGTGTCTGGCCCATCGGCCGGCCACGATCGGGCTGGCCACGCTTATTCTGCTGGCCAGCTTGATGCTGATCCCGGTAATCGGAACCGAATTCCTGCCGCAATACGACCAGGGCTTTGTCTTCATAACGTTTGAAGGCCAGGCCGGAGACAAGCTGACGACGACCATCGGGAATATCCAGACGGTCGAAAAACTGCTCATGGCCAATCCCGCCGTGGCCTCGGTCTTGACGACCATCGGCGGCGGCACCGATCCGGTCTATTCCGGAACCATTACGGTCAAACTGAAAGACCGGTCGGAGCGGGAGGTGACGGCCATGGAGTTGACCAAGATTTTCCGTGAGGAGATGCGGTCGATTCCGGGATACTTCTTCACCGCCGAAATAGAACAGGGACATGCCGGCACCCGACCAATCAGTTTGTCGATTCGAGGGCCGGAGCTGCCGCAGTTGGAACTGTACACCAAGAACCTTTCCGACCGTCTCTTACACGTTCCCGGGGTGGCCGACCTGAAATCATCGCAGGAAACCGGCAAGCCGGAACTGCGCGTGACGATCGACCGCGATCGGGCCGCCGACCTGGGCGTGAATATTGCCGAGGCGGCGCAGACGCTGCAGATATTCATCGACGGCAAAAAGGTGACCCGGTTCAAGGAAGGGGATAAGGAATACGACATTCGGCTGCAGATCGCCGAGCCATACCGGCAGGACCAGGCGTACCTGGCGATGCTGCCGATTCCCTCGAACAAGGAGATTGCCGGTCGGGCCCGGTTCGTCGTCCCGCTGGGCCAGATCGCCGCGATCGAGCGGACCTCGGGGCCCTCCCAGATCACCCGCTATGACCGGGTCCGGGAAATCCGCCTGTCGGCCAGTGCCGTCGACCGGGCCGCCGGCTCCGTCCGTTCCGACGTTCAAGCCGTGGTCGATTCGATGATGCTGGCGACAGGATACTCCATTGCCGCCGTGGGCGAGGCGGAGATTCAGGCCGAATCATTTTCCAATATTTTCACGGCGCTGATCCTGGCGGTCATCTTCATCTACCTCGTTCTGGCCAGCCAGTACAACAGCTTCCTGGACCCCCTGGCGATCATGGTATCCCTGCCGCTGGCGGTGGTCGGGGCCCTGGTCGGCCTGCTGATGTTCGGTTCGGCCTTTTCCATCGTCTCGCTCATCGGCATCATCCTGCTGATGGGGTTGGTGTCGAAGAACGGGATTTTGCTGATCGACTTCACCAAACAGCGACGGGCGCAGGGGATGGAACGAAACGCCGCGCTGGAGGAAGCCGGGCCGGTCCGGTTCCGCCCGATTATCATGACCTCGCTGGCGACCATCTTCGGCGCATTGCCGCTGGCTTTGGGGATAGGCTCCGGCGGCGAAATGCGCGCCCCCATTTCGCGGGCGGTGATCGGCGGCATGATCTCCTCGACCGTCCTTACCCTGCTGGTGATTCCGGTGGTGTACACCTACCTGGATGATCTGGCGCGCGGAGACTTCCGGGCGTTTTTCGGCCGGAAACCGAAACCGTCGGATGAAAAAAGCGTATAAGGAAACACAACGGAGACAGTGTTGCACAGGCAACATACAGAACGGCAGGTTCCGGAAGCGGAACCTGCCGTTTTATTTTCCCCCGATGGCAATCGGTATTCAGGCCAAATGGACGGCCGTATGATGCGTGCGGCGGCGGGTGACAATCCAGTCGATCAGGCCGATGGCGATAATGGTCAGGATAACGGCCGTGAATAGTTCGGGGCTGATTTTCAGCGATTCGAGGACGCCCGCCGCGGTTTTGGCCACCTGTTGGTTGGTCGATCCGGATGATTTGAACAGACCCTGGAACAGGTCGTGCCAGAGGGATGGTTTGATGAAGAAAATTGCGGCGGCAACCAGCGCGGCAAAGGCGGCAAAGGCGAAGATGCCCTCGCCGGCCAGCGGCCGCCTGAGCTGGGCGCGGAAACCGCCCGGTTCGGGCAGCCGGGCCATGACCCGGTCGGCGAAATCGACGGACAACGCCGCCGGTTCCGAGGCGGTCGCCAGTCCGGCATAGAGGCGGCGGTATCCTTCCACCGCGGCCCGGCATCGGGGACAACTCGCCAGATGGGCCTCGATGGCAGGGGAATCGACCGCGGTCCCGTCGAGAAAGGCTTGGACTTGTTCGTCCCGGAGATGTTGATCGGTCATGGCTTTTCCCCTTGAAACTGGACGGCCAGGCGGTCTTTCAACAACCGTCTCGCCCGAAAGAGGTAACTTTTAATGGTTCCCTCGGGCATTTTCATGATTCGGCCGATTTCATCGTAACTCAACTCATCGAGATGAAACAGCGTCACGATCGTCTTATACACCGGCGGCAGGCGGTCGATTTCCCGCCTGAGGAGGGCCGCGGTCTCGCCCTCGGCCACGATTCGTTCGGGCGAATACGATTCCGGCGCTTCCGGTTCCGGCATGTCCTCTCCCCCGCCCAGATCATCATACAGCGGGAGTCGTTTTTTGGCCAGGTGGTCGAGGCAGCAGTTATGGGCGATGGTCGCAATCCAGGTCGACAGCTTGGCGTCGAATCGAAACCGCCCCAGGTTCTGATACACTTTCAGGAACACCTCCTGACAAAGATCCTCCCGGTCCGGTCCGTCCGGAAGCATCCGGAAAACGATATGGCTGACCAGCCGTTGGTTCTGCTCGACCAGGATCCGGAACGCCTGCTTGTCGCCGTCCAATATGCGTTGAACCAGTTCATGCTGATCAGTCATACCGATATCTACCTGTATACGACCCTGTAACATAGGCCAAAGTTGCACCTTTTTTTGGATAAAAATCTGCAACCACAGGCCCCCGGCGGGGGTCTGATAGGGTAGAGACAGGGAAAAACGATCTTCAGCCTAAAGGAGGCGGAAATGAGTAAGGCCTTTTGGGACGTGGTACCGGTATTTGTCATCTTCCCCGCGTTTGCCGTCATGTTCAAATGGTTTCTGGAGTATCGACTGCGGCAAAAACTGATCGAAAAGGGGATGGTCGACGAAAAAGTGCGTTTCCTCGTCCTGGCTAATCTGGGCCATGCAAACGGGGGATCTCTGAAATGGGGCATGGTTTTAATTCTGATCGGGGTGGCGATAACGATCGTCCAGGTGTTCGATGTGTCCGAGGAGATGATCCTGGCGATTATCCTCATCGCGGCCGGAGCGGGGCTGTTGCTCTATTACCTTTTCGCCGACCGCCTGGTCAAGAAACAGAATCAGTAAAGCCAATCACCATCCGGCTGGACCCTTCTCCCCACCCCCGGCCGGATGGTTCCCCTTTCCGGTACCACCCACCTTCGGAAACGCTTGTCCGGCTGACGATCGCAGTTTGTGATGCGGCAGCCGCCATTTTTCTGCCTCCGGCGGCAAGACTGCGTATATTAATTGGGTGGTTCGGCGAACATCCGGCCAGGTTGATAATTGCACGATGACGGGTCGAAGACCGTCACAGGGGTAGTATCTGAAGGGCCACCCGGCGCAAAGGGAAGGCTTCGATGAAACGTTTCACGGCCATGATGATGATCGTCGGGGCGGCGATAATCACCTCTCCTCTTGCCTCGGCCGCCCGTTCGCGCGATTCGTCTCCGCCCTCGAACGCGG
>JAAZOE010000439.1 GCA_012797915.1 Candidatus Zixiibacteriota bacterium
ATCCGGGAAGTTGGCGGCCACCAGGGTTTGCTGGCCGGTCTCGGCATAGTCGCGCATCTGATCGGAGGTGAAGAAGGCCGCCCGATCCAGATACGTCCGGTCGCCGTCGCCGGGGTCGAACAGATACCGTTCCAGTTTGCCGATCCAGGCGGTGACCTGCTCCGGGCGGGAGAAGGGGAGACGGCCGACCGCCAGTTCGGGGGCCGCATCGGGATGATCCTCGGTCGGCTCGCCCCAGATGCCGTCGTTATCGAAATCCCATTCGCCGCCGCAGTCGGCGAAATAGAGATCGCACAGCATCAGGTGGGCGATATCGACCGTCGAGTCGGTGTTGTAATAATAGGCGTACCGGACCGGCAGGATGGTCTCATCGCCGCCCAGCAGCACATATCGCCCGCCGGCCAGATAGAAGTCGATCAGATACTTGCGCAGCGCCTCCGCGCCGTCGCGGCCGCCATAGGCGGCAAGAATGTTATCGATGTCGGCCACGACGGGTGAAAAACCGGTCCGTCGTTTCAATTCCGTCAGCGGCTCAAACGCATCGGCCAGGGCCGCGGAAGTCACAATCACGTAGTCGTATCCCAAGGGACACCCGCCGGACGGGGAGACCACGGCGGCCGTGGCCGACGGCCGCGAAGGAGCGTCTTCGTCGGGTGCAAGCCGGCCTGGGGAGACCAGGACGCCCGGAGGCATGTTCTCGGCGACGATTTCGAGCTGTCGGTTATAGATGATTCGGCCGTCCGCCAGATACTGCACCGGCAGCACCGTCACGGTCCAGACCGTCCACCCGCCCTGAACCGCCGCCTGGACCAAGCTCGGATTACTCGGATATATATTGTTATATTCAACCAGCAGCGGCCGGGCGGGGATGAGCGTTCCCTCGACGGCGGTGGGCAGGTCCGCCGCCGGGCGCGCCGGCGAAAACGGCAGGATGATGGTATCGGCCTGCAACACGCGGCAGGAGAAGGCGATTTCCGGAAAGGTTCCCTCGGCATGGTAGAAGGCGTTGAACGCCGAAACGTCGGGATGATTTTCCTGCGTGATGATATCGCCTCCCTGCACCCGAAGGATCCGGTTGGCGGCGTCAATGGTCAAACGGTCGGCGTCGAAGCGGATCGTATCTATCGGCCGGGCCGCAGCTGCTCCCCAGAGTAGGGCTGTCAGGATGACGGCGGAGGCGGCAATCATCGTTGTTAACCGTTTCATGATTCCCTCGCGTTTCAGAATGCACCGAGGGAGGGAGATGCAACCGGGATGCCTTCGGGGCCGCAAGACAGAAGTTTTGCGGTGTCGTAAGACAATAGGAGGCAACCGATTACTGGCGGCTCGCCGAGGGTCGGCATACCGGGCCGGAAAGCGGATAAAAATTATCGGATCCCCCCCATATTCTGTCGACAGTTTTCCGCCCGTGGAGGCAGAATTAGTCCGGAAAAGGACTGATTTTGGGCTTCTGTTTGTGCCAAAACAGGCTGGGAAAATTACGTTTTCTTCAAGGGCTTATTTATTGAACCATAAAAAATTACGGCCGACTTTTTTTCACTTTTTTTCTTGACATTTTGACCAAGTTGGGTGATTATTAGCCAGATGTGGGTAAGAGTGGTAGCAGGGTGTTAAATTATGGGAGGAGTTGACTCTCTTGCTGGGGTTCTGCGGGACATTTGATTGCACCATCGACGACAAAGGTCGTCTGCTGATTCCCGCCCGAATTCACTCCGGAGAATTCGACTCTCTGAAGCGGCGGAGTATTCAGCCGGGCGAGACGATGATTCTGTCGCTGGGCCTCGACGGCTGTTTGTCGCTGTATCCCCAGGAGGAATGGGCCAGGATTCAGGCCCGGGTCGAAACCCTGCCGTTCACCAACAAAGATTATCGCACGGTCAATCGCTACCTGCATCAATACACCAGTCCCGTGAAAGTGGACCGCGCCGGGCGCATCCTCATCCCCGAAAAGTTACGCCAAAAGGCGGAACTGGATAAGGATGTTGTCGTGATCGGCGCCAACCAGTCGATCGAGATCTGGAGTGTGAAACGACATCAGGAGTATGAAAAGGATCTCGGCCTGAAGATCGCCGACGTGGCCGAGGGGCTGTTTCACGATGACCATGGCCGCTGAGTACCATCGGCCGGTGATGGCCGAGGTCGTGGTCGCATGGTTGGTAACGAATCGAGATGGCAAATACATTGATGCGACTGCCGGAAGCGGGGCCCACGCTCTGCACATTGCCTCCCGTCTGGGGCCGGCCGGGCATCTATGGGCGCTCGACCGCGACGACGACGCCGTCGCGGCCGCGGGAAGGACATTACACACCGTCACGCCTCACGTCGAGGTTGTGAAACAGGAGTTCGGCGGCCTCATGGAGTGGGCAGTCAGGGCAGGGATTTCCGGAGTGCACGGCATTTTCTTCGACCTGGGGGTTTCCAGTCATCAACTCGACACGGCCGAACGGGGATTCTCCTACCGGCAGGAGGGGCCGCTGGATTTGCGTATGGACCAGCAGGGCGGTCGGACCGCCGCGGATCTAATCAACACCGCCACGGCCGAACGTCTGGCTCAGGTTTTGTACGAATACGGCGAGGAGCGCAACAGCCGGGCCATCGCCCGGGCCATTGTCTCCGCCCGCCAACGCCGTCCCATCGGCACGACGCGGGATGTGACCGAGATTATCGCCTCGGTCACCAATCCCCGTTTCCTGAACAAAACCCTGTCGCGGGTTTTTCAGGCCTTGCGGATCGAGGTCAACGACGAATTGGAACAGCTGCGGCGCGGGTTGACGGCGGCGATCGACCTGCTCTGCACGGGGGGACGGGTGGTGGTCATCTCCTATCATTCTCTTGAGGATCGGCTGGTCAAGCAGATGCTGCGGGCGGCGGCCAGGGAAGAGTCCCCCCGTCTCCGTCTGCTGACGCCCAAACCGGTCGTACCCTCGGCCGGGGAAGTGGCCGACAATCCCCGCGCCCGGTCGGCGAAACTGCGCGCTGCGGAGAAATGCTGACATGCGATACCTGAGTCCCTACATCCCGCCGCGGCGGGCCAAACGGCCGGGTCTTTTGGGGATCGGTTTTCTGCGTCTGATCGGCATCACCCTGCTGGCGATCCTGATCTCGTCGTTTTACATCTACCAGCGGGTCTGGGTGCGGACCATGGTGGCCTATAACGAGAAGCTGGAAAAGCGGAACGACGTCACCCGGCAACGACTGGCGCAACTGGAGGCGGCCTGGATGACGGCCTCTTCATTGGGCAGCATCGAGACGGCCATTCTCGACGGCGGTCTCGGCCTGGAGCCGACCAAGCCGTCGCAAAACTTCGTCGTCCAGGCGGTGTTGCCGGTCGTGCCGTCGCCGGAGAAGCCGGACGGGCCGTACACCGGCCTGGCCACTGCTCTGGGAAAATTGAAACAAAACATGCCGATCGTGGAATCGGCGGAGGCGGAAGCGGAACCGTTGTTCAAGACCAAATGAAACCGCTCTATTCAAAGATTCGGATTGGTTTCTGTTTCATCATCCTGGTGATGATCTTTACGCTGTTTATCACGCGGCTGCTTTTCCTGCAGGTCGTTCGGGGAGAGGAACTGCGGAAAATCGCCGAACACCAGTACAAGGAACTGATCGAACTGCCTGCCGCCCGCGGCGAGATTTACGACTGTCGGGGCAACAAGGTGGCCATCAACGTCACCTTTCCGTCGCTGTTCGCCTACCCGTTGACAGCCGATGACGCCGATTCCGCCTACTATTACCTGGCCCGGGTGCTCGGCAAGACACAGGCCGAAGTGCGGCGCGAGTTCAAACTGGAGCCGAAACGGTTCCGCTGGATCAAGCGGAAGCTGGCCCCGGAGCAGATGGCCCGCTACGACGAGAAGATGCGGCAGAAGGGGGTTTTCATCCGCGAGGAACCGACCCGCTGTTATCCGTTCGGCGAAGTGGGCCGCAGCATCCTGGGGTTTGTCGATATCGACAACGTCGGCCGTTCCGGCATCGAGATGGAAATGAATGACCGCCTGGTCGGGACCCCCGGCCGGTCGATGATTCAGAAAGACGGCAAGGGAACGGTCTACCGGATCAAGGAAATCCCGGTCAAGGAAGCCGAGGCCGGAACGTCGATCGTTCTGACCATCGACTGGGACAAGCAGCAGATTGTGGAGCGGGAACTGGCGGCGGCGGTCGAACAGTTCAAAGCCAAAGGCGGGATGGCCGTCTTCGTCGATATCCGCGACGGGTCGATCGTGGCGGCCGCCGATTATTTTCCGGTCGAGGGGGGCAATCAGGCCCTCAAGCCGATGAAACTGGAGACGGTGGCGGGGGTGTTTGAGCCGGGATCGGTGTTCAAGTTGATCACCGCCGCGGCGGCGTTATCCGAGCACGCGGTATCGCCGGAGGATCGCTATTTCGCCGAGAACGGCACCTGGATTATGGGTCGGCACCGGATGCGCGACGATCACGGCCTGGGGTGGGCGACGTTCCGCGAGGCGTTCGAGAAATCTTCCAACATCATCATGGGCAAGATCGCCAACGAGATTTCCGCCGACAAGGTGCTGGCCATGGCCAAGCGGTTCGGGTTCGGCCGCAAGACCCGTTGCGGGCTGAACTGCGAAAGCAAGGGCGTCCTGCCGTCGCCGGGCCACTGGTCGGAATATACCACCGCCGCGTTCGCCATCGGTCATGGGGTTTCGGTGACCGCCCTGCAGATGGCCCAGGCCTTTGCCGTGATCGGGTCCGGCGGGTATTTGAACCAGCCGCATTTGATCGAGGGATTTTTGGACGCCGACGGCAAGGTGACCGAGCGGCACGTCAATCAGCCGGCCCGGGTCCTTGATGAAAACACCGTTGCCACTCTGGCGGAATTCATGCGCGGGGTGGTGATGCGGGGAACGGCCAAAAACCTCCTGCCCCTGCCGTTCGCCATCGCCGGCAAGACCGGCACCGCCCAGAAACCGAATTTCGCCACCGGCGGGTACTACGACAACAAATACATGGGCTCGTTCGGCGGGTATTTCCCGGCCGACTCGCCCCTGGTGGCCGGGATCGTCGTTCTGGATGAACCGGAGCCGATCCATTACGGCGGATACACCGCCGGACCGACGTTCAAGAATATTGCCATGAAATTCGCGGCCCTCGACCGATACAATCTTCCCCCCATGCCTGATTCCACAGGAGAGGACGACTCCGGGGATCCGGAGGAGGCCGACTCCGCCGTGGTGCGGGTGCTATTGGCCGATCTCTCCGGCCGGACCCGTGAGGGGGCCGAATACGAGCTGTCCCGGTTGGGATTGAAAGTCGAGTTCTCCGGTTCCGGAGGCCGGGTCCTCAGCACCCAGCCGGCGGCGTTGGCCCGCGTACCGGAAGGTTCGACCGTGCGGTGCATCATGAGCCGCGATGCCAAGATGGAATTTCCCGCCCCCGACCTGACCGGCCTGACCATGCGGGAGGCGGTGCGGATACTGAATCGGTATGGACTGACCTTCACCAGCGAAGGTGCGGGACGGATCGTCATGCAGACACCGGAGGCGGGCACGTTGATGACCACCACAGGGACGATGAATCTGATTTTTTCGCGAGACATTGGACGTGATTCTCTTGCTCAAGGAACTGGCACAGACAGTACCGGGATCCTGGCTCATCGGCGATGAGTCGCGGCCGGTCACCGGTATTGAATATGATTCCCGACGTCTGACGCCCGGCATGGCGTTCGTCGCCGTCCAGGGGTATGCCCAGGACGGCAACCGCTTTATCGACGACGCTCTCGCCCGGGGCGCTTCGGCCATCGTGACTGAGAAGCGGTCGGATCGGCCGGTTCCGCAGTTGATCGTGCCGGACGCCCGCGCCGCCCTGGCCGATCTGGCCGCGCGGTTCCATCCCGACGCCGGCGCCCCGCTGAAAAAGTATGCCGTCACCGGGACCAACGGCAAGACGACCTCCTGCTTCCTCCTGAAACAGATTCTGGACGCCGCCGGATTGAAGGCCGGTCTGATTTCTTCGCTGGTCAACGATGACGGCGAAACCCGGACCCCGGCGGCGCGCACCACCCCCGAATCGCTGGAGATTTTCCGCCTGTTCGAAGCGATGCGCCGCCACCGGTGCCGCGCGGTCGTGATGGAAACGTCCTCGCACGCCCTGATTCTGCACCGGGTCCGCCACGTCGCCGTCGACGTGGCCCTGTTCACCAACCTGACCCGCGATCATCTCGATTTCCATCGCGATATGGACGATTATCTCGAAGCCAAGGCGAAACTTCTGGACAAGGTCGCCGATGGCGATAAATACGCCGTGATCAATCTGGACAGCCCGGAAATCCGCACGTTCGCGACCCGGGCGACCGGCCGGGTCACGACCTATGCGCTGAACGACCGCGCCGCCGACGTCCATCCCGGCACATTCGAATTCTCTCCGCAGGGAACGCGGGTGACGATGGTCACTCCGGCCGGAACGCGCCCCATCCGTCTGCCGCTGCCCGGACGGTTCAATTTGTACAATGCTCTGGGGGCGACCGCCGCGGCGTTGGCCGGCGGCGTCGAACTCGACGCCATCATGGCCGGCTTGGAGACGGCGTCGGTGGTCCCGGGACGGCTGGAGCGGGTTGCCTCGACCGCGCCGTTTTCGGTCTATATCGATTTCGCTCATACCCCCGATGCGCTTCAGCGGACCATCGAGACCCTTCGCGAACTGGGGCAGGGCCGGGTCATGGTGTTATTTGGCTGCGGCGGCGACCGCGACCGGGGGAAACGGCCGTTGATGGGTCAGATGGTCACCGTGCTGGCCGACTATGCGGTGTTAACCTCCGACAACCCCCGCACCGAGGATCCGGCGGCAATCATCGATGACGTGAAACCGGGACTGAAGCCCGGCGCCTCGGTGGCGGTCATGGTGGACCGGCGCGAGGCGATCCGGCATCTGCTGCAGAAAGCCCAGGCCGGCGACATGCTCCTGATCGCCGGCAAGGGGGATGAAGACTATCAGGAAATCAACCATGTCAAGTATCCGTGGTCGGACCGCGAGGTCGTCCGCGAGGAACTGCATATCCTGGGATATGGCGATTAGGTGAAGACGGTGAGTGCCGAAATTCTGCAGACGGTTTTGGAAGCCGAATTGGTTTCCCCCGGGAAGGCCCTGCCGTCCGGCGGCACAGGGCTGTCGATCGACACCCGTTCGCTTCTGCCCGGCGAAATCTTCTTTGCCATCCCCGGGACCACCCACGACGGCCACGACTACGTCGAGGCCGCTTTCCGGCGCGGCGCCGCCGCCGCGGTCATCAACCGCTCCCAAAAAGCGCGGTTCGCCGCCAACAGCCCGGGACTCCTGATCGTGGTGGAAGACACCCACAAAGCGTTGCTCGAGATGGCCCGGTATCTGCGCCGCGACAGCCGGGCTGCTTTCGCCGGCATCACCGGTTCCAACGGCAAGACCACGACCAAGGAGATGTTGTATGCCGTCATGTCGGTGCGGCATCGCGCCTATCGTTCCCCCGGCAATTTGAACAACCTCTTCGGCGCCCCGATCGCCTTGGGCCGGATGCCGCAGAACGTGCAATACGCCATCTTCGAGATGGGGATCTCGTATCCCGGCGAAATGACCAGACTGGCCGGAATCATCCAGCCCGAAATCGCGGTCATGACCAATATCGGTCCGGCCCATCTGGAAACGCTCAAGACCGTCGACCAGATCGTCCAGGCCAAATTCGAGCTGATCGATCACCTTCCGGCCGGGGCCGCGATCGTGCTGAACAGCGACGACCCGCGCCTGGTCGCCGAAGCTCGTCGACGGAACCTGGCGTTCACCGCTTTCGGCGTCGACGCCGACTGTCCCTTCCGGGCCAAAGATATCCGCCTGACCCTCGACCGGAGAATCAGCTTCACCGTCTCGGATCAGGTGATCGAACTGCCGGTGCTGGGGCGGGCCAACGTCTACAACGCTCTGGCCGCCGTGGCGGCCGCCTCGGTGTGGGGTGTCCGGCCGGAGGATTGGGCGGTCGGTTTGGCCGCGTTCGAACCGGCGGCCATGCGTCTGACGCTGGAGCATTATCGAGGACTTGACCTGCTGATCGACTGTTACAACGCCAATCCCGAATCGGTCAAGGAAGCCTTGCGAACTCTTCAGGGATTTGCCGTGGCCGGGCGCAAGATTGCGGTGTTGGGGGATATGCTTGAACTGGGCGACCTGTCGGATGCGCTCCATGTCGAAATCGGCCGGACGGCGGCCGCCGCCGGCATCGATTTTCTGCTCTGTCTCGGTCCGCATTCGGCGGCGACGGTCGACGGCGCCCGGGCGGCGGGGATGAAACCGGACATGAGCCGCCATTATGCGACCCATCAGGAACTGCTGGAGGCGCTGGCCGCCCTGGTGCGGCCGGGCGATATGGTCCTGTTCAAGGGCTCGCGGGGCATGGAACTGGAAAAAATCGTGGTGGGATTGAAAGGGTCGGCTTTCGCCGGCAATTGAGATGCTGTACTACCTGTTCATGGCGCTGACCAAGTACGTCTCGGGACTGAACCTGTTCCACTACATCACCACCCGCGCGGCGGCGGCGATGGTGACCGCCCTGGTCATTTCCCTCATCTTCGGACCCTACTTTCTCCGCCAATTGCACCGGTTCCAGGTCAAGGAAAAGATTCGGGAGGAAGGTCCGCAGACGCACAAGGCCAAAGAGGGGACCCCCACCATGGGCGGGATCATGATCCTGATTTCCATCCTGGTCCCGACGCTCCTATGGGCCGATCTGGCCAACCGGTTCATCCTGCTGATCATTCTGGTGACGGTCTGGATGGGCGCCATCGGCTTCATGGATGACTACCTCAAGGCCAAAAAGCACCAGCCCCGCGGTCTGGTCGGCCGCAAGAAACTGGCCGGACAGATCGCCTGCGGACTCATCTTCGGCCTGCTCTTATGTTATTTCCCCCCCACCGGCGCGTTCTCCAGCGACACCGGCATCCCGTTCTTCAAAAACTACATTCTCAAGCTGGGCATCCTCTATATCCCCTGGATCATCTTTGTCATCACCTCGTTTTCCAATGCGGTCAACCTGTCCGACGGTCTCGACGGCCTGGCCATCGGTCTGTCGGCGTTCTGTTTTCTGGCCGTGGCCGGGCTGACCTATGTGTCGGGGCGCGCGGACTTCTCGGGGTATTTGGCCATCGAGTATCTGCCGGGAGCCGGGGAGTTGACGGTCTATTGCGCCGCCGTAATCGGGGCGGCGCTGGGTTTCCTCTGGTTCAATGCGCCGCCCGCCCAGGTATTCATGGGGGACACCGGGGCGCTGGCGTTGGGCGGAGCACTGGGGGCCATCGCCATTCTGGTTAAGAAAGAATTGCTGCTGGTCATCGTCGGCGGCGTCTTCGTCGTCGAAGCGTTGTCGGTGATTCTGCAGGTGGCTTCGTTTCGTCTGCGGGGGAAGCGGATTTTCCGCATGGCCCCGCTGCATCATCATTTTGAGTTGGGTGGATGGGCCGAATCGAAAGTGGTGGTTCGGTTCTGGATTATCGGCGCGATTTGCGCGCTGTTGACCTTAAGCACGCTGAAGATACGATGAACAGAGTGGATCGCATACAGGGACGGCGGGTCGGGATCGTCGGCATGGCCCGCTCGGGCGTCGCCGCGGCGGAGCTGGTGGCCCAATTGGGCGGCCGTCCGTTCGTTTCCGATGTCTTGTCGCAGCGCGAACTGGAGGAGCCGATCAGTCGTCTGGAAAAACTCGGCATCCCCTTTGAATGCGGCGGCCATACCGACCGACTGCTGGAGTCCGACTATTTAATCGTTTCGCCGGGGGTCCCGGCCGCAAACGAAATCATCCGCAAGGCGGCCGATGCCGGATTGCCGATCTTTTCCGAGATCGAACTGGCCTACTGGGTCTGCCGCGGGCGGATTCTGGCCATAACCGGCTCCAACGGCAAAACCACCACCACCGCCTTGTTGGGCGAAATCTGCAAGGCGTCGGGGGCGCCGACGGTGGTCGCCGGCAACATCGGCCTCCCTTTCGCCGGGGTCGCCCGGCAGGTTCCCGAAAACGGCCTGGCCGTGCTGGAGGTGTCCTCCTTCCAGTTGGAGCGGATCGAGCAGTTCTTGCCGTATGTCGGCATCCTGTTGAATCTCACGCCGGACCACCTTGACCGCTATGACACCTTCGACAGCTATTGCGCGGCCAAGTATCGGCTGTTCGAGAACCAGACTCCCGACCAGTACGCCGTGTTGAATCTCGATGACCCGGTGACCCGGGCGCATCCGTTCCCCTATGCGTCCCGGCAGCTGGTCTTCTCCGTGGATGAACGTGCTCTGCCCGGTCAATCGCCCGATGGGGTTCTCCAGAGGGGAGGGAGACTCGTGGGGCGGTTGGCCGGCAGAGAGTATGATTTAATCGCCGTCGACCGGATCGGTATCCCCGGCGCCCATAATCACGCCAATGCCGCGGCGGCGGCCGCGGCGGCGCTGGCCGCCGGCATCGGCCCCGACGTGGTCGCCGCCGTGATGGAACGGTTCAAAGGAGTGGAGCACCGTCTTGAGGACGCCGGATCGGTCGGCGGGGTGCATTTCATCAATGATTCCAAGGGAACCAACGTCGACGCGGTCATCGTCGCCCTGAAGTCGGTCTCCGGCCGGGTGCATCTGATCGCCGGCGGACGGGACAAGAACGGCGATTTTACCCGCCTGCTGCCGGCGGCACTGGGCAAGGTGGAAAACCTGATTCTGATCGGCGAAGCCCGCGAAAAAATCTTCGAACACCTGGGCCGCCATATCCCGGTGATTATGGCCAAGTCGATGGCCGACGCCGTGCAGAAGGCATACGATGCCGCCCGGCCGGGGGACACCGTTCTGCTGTCGCCGGGGTGCGCCAGCTTCGACATGTATCGCAATTTCGAGCAGCGGGGACGCGATTTCAAAGAGCGTGTCCGGCAGTTGACCAATGGGCGGACGAATGGACGGACCAATGGAGTGACCCGTGAAGCTTAAGGAACAGCGGTTCGACTATACTCTGCTTTTGACCGTTTCGGCGCTGATCATGATCGGCGGAGTCATGGTCTATTCCTCCTCCTCCGCCCTGGCCGCCGGCAGCGACAAATTCGCCACCCATGCCCATTTCCTCCAGCGGCAGGTCGTCTGGGTCGTCGTCGCCTACGCCATGATGTTCTTCGTGGCCGGCGTCAATCTCGACCGCTACCGTCGGTTTATCGTTCCCGCCCTGCTGGCCTCGCTCGGCCTGCTGATCCTGGTTATGTTCACCCCGACCGTGCGCGACACCCATCGCTGGATTTCGCTCTACTTCTTCAAGCTGCAACCGTCGGAACTCTTCAAATATACGCTGATTTTCTATTTGGCCCATTCGTTGTCGCAGAAAGGACGGACGCTGGAGGATCCCCGGGTGTACCTGTGGCCCTATGGCACTATCCTGGGCCTGGGGGCAGTTCTGATTGTCGCCGAGCCGGACCTTGGATCGGCGTTGGTGCTGGTCGGCGCGATCATCGTCATGCTGTTTCTGGCCGGGGCCCGGGCCAATCATCTGGCCATTGCCATCGGCGGCTCGGCCTTTGCCGTTTCTCTGCTGGTATTCGTCCTGGGATACAAGCGCAGCCGTGTGGACAGCTACATCGCCTCATTGTCCGATCCGATGTCGGCGGCCTACCAGGTCAAGCAGTCGATCCTGTCGCTGGCCAGCGGCGGATGGCAGGGGGTCGGCCTGGGCAATGGCATCTTCAAACAGTTCTTTCTTCCGGAGCCTCATACTGACTTCATCCTCGCCTCGATCGGGGAGGAACTGGGATTCATCGGGCTGGTGATCGTCGTCGGCTTGCTCTTCTCGATCGTTTGGCGGGGCATCCGCATCGCCGCCGCCCAGGAAGACCGCTTCCGGTACCTGCTGGCCGTCGGCATGACCGGATGCCTGGCGGTCAACATGACCCTGAATATCTCGGTGGTGCTGGGGTTGATTCCCACCACCGGCGTGACCCTGCCGTTCCTGAGTTACGGCGGTTCTTCCCTG
>JAAZOE010000440.1 GCA_012797915.1 Candidatus Zixiibacteriota bacterium
GCCAAGAACGCCGCCCTGCCAATTATCGCCGGCGCGCTGTTGATAAAAAAGGGGGAAACCGTCCTCCTCAATATCCCCCCGCTGCGCGATATCGACACCCTGATTGCCATGCTGAAACATCTGGGCGCCAAAGTCGGCCTGGATCGGGACAAGCGGACGCTGACCGTCAACGCGGCGACTCTGACCGGCAACACCGCCCCGTATGATCTTATGCGGCAGATGCGCGCCTCGTTTCTGGTGCTGGGACCGATCCTGGCCCGGATGGGCGAGGCGGTCGTCTCCCTTCCCGGCGGCTGTTCCCTAGGCCCCCGTCCGGTCGACCTGCACATTAAAGGATTCGCCGCCTTGGGAGCGGAAGTTTCCGAGGAGAAGGGATATATCACCGCCCGGGCGCCGCGACTGACCGGCAACACCATCTATTTCGACCGTCCCAGCCATACCGGCACGGAAAACATCATGTATGGCGCCGCGCTGGCCTCCGGTACCACCCGGATCATCAACGCCGCCTGCGACCCGGAGGTGGTGGACCTGGCCCAGTTCCTGAATAAAGCCGGCGCGCGCATCGCCGGGGCGGGAACGCCGACCATGATTATCGAAGGGGTCGAGAGCCTCTCGCCAGTTGAGTATCGGGTCATGGGAGATCGTCTCGAAGCCGGAACCTACCTGATGGCGGCCATGGCCGCCGGCGGCGAAGTCGAGGTCTCGGGCGTCGATCCGTCCGCCCTGGATATGGTCCTGAAAAAACTGCGCGAGGCCAGCGCCGAAACGGCCGTCCGGGGCGAGGGAATCTTCCTGAAGGCGCCGGACCGCTGCCGCGCGGTGACCGCCGTCACCTTCCCGTTTCCCGGTTTCCCGACCGACCTGCAGGCCTGCCTCATGGCCGTGCTGACCAAGGCCGAGGGAATCAGCCGAATCCGGGAAACGGTGTTCGAAGACCGCTTCTCCCACGTCATGGAGATGCGGCGGCTGGGGGCCGATATCTCCGTCGCCGCCAACGAGGCGACCATCAACGGCGTACCCGGTCTCAGCGGGGCGGCCGTGATGGCTTCCGATATCCGGGCCGGGGCCGGGCTGGTCATCGCCGGTTTGGGCGCCGCCGGAACGACCGAGGTGTTGCGCGTGTACCATATCGACCGCGGGTATTATCGGGTGGAGGAAAAGCTGGCCTCCGTCGGCGCCGATATACAACGTATAGCCTCCTGATTTCCGAAAGGACGGACGCGATGAAAAAGAGCCTGGTTCTGGCGATCGGATGTCTGCTGGTCATGACGGCCGCGGTCGGTGCCCAGGAGACCTACTTCGGGAAAAACAAGGTCCAGTACCGGAACTTCGCCTGGCAGTATATCCAGAGCGACCATTTCGATATCTATTTCTACGATGGCGGATACGACCTTGCCGTTTATGCCTCCGCCGAACTGGAACAGGCCTACACCATCGTCGCCGAGCAGCTCAAATATTACGCCCGCAGCCGTCTGCCCGTCTTCGTCTATAACTCCCACGATGATTTCCAGCAAACCAACATCATCTCGGACGAGGTCACCGAGGGAGTCGAGGGGTTTACCGAAGCCTTCAAGAAACGGGTGGTCGTCCATTTCGCCGGCTCCTATGAGGACTTCCGCCATCTCCTGCATCATGAACTGACCCACGCCGTGGTCTACGATTATCTGTACGGGGAATTTTTCAAGGCCTTCCTGACCCCCAACCGCCTGTTCAGTCTGCCGATGTGGTTTGCCGAGGGATTCGCCGAGTATTCCTCCAACGGCGGCTGGACCCAGGCGGCCGATATGGCCGTGCGCGATGCCACCATTCATGAATACCTGCAGCCGCTGGATTACATGCAGTACCTGTCCTACACCGAGGGATACGCCCTGGTCAAGTACATCGTCGACACCTATGGCGTCGACAAGTTGCACGAAATTCTGTCCAAGGGGAAAGCCCTGCTGACCATGGACAAGGCCCTCAAGTCATCCATCGGCGTCAACAGCGAGGAGCTGTTTGAAAAGTTCACCAAGGAGATGCGCAAACGGTATTGGCCGGATATCGCCCTGCGCGAAGAACCGAAAGAGTTCGCCAAGCTGCTGACCAACCATGAGAAAGACGGTTCCCATTATAATGAGAAGCCGCAGTTTCATCCCAAGGGCCAGATGCTGGCCATGTTCTCCGACCGCGGCGGGTACACCGAGATTTACCTGATCTCGGCCATCGATGGCCGGCGGCTCGGCCGGCTGGTCAAGGGAGAACGGTCGGCCGATCTGGAATCCCTGCGCTGGTACACCTCGGGCATCTCCTTCTCCCCCGACGGCGAACAAATGGTGTTCGTCTCCAAGTCCAAGGGCGTCGACGCCCTCAATTTTTTGCGCCTGAAAGACAAGGATATCTATCTGCGGAAAAAATTCGGGGTCATGTCGATTGTCACCCCGGCCTGGTCGCCGGATGGTACCCGTGTGGCCTTCTCGGCCCTGTCGCAGGGGGCCCGCGACCTCTACGTCTACTGCCTCGACGGCGATTCCCTGATCCAGCTGACGCATGACCGGTACGATGATGTCAGCCCCTCCTGGTTTCCCGATGGCCGTCGGCTCGTCTTTTCCAGCGACCGGCCGCATCCCGATGGCGCCGCCGCCGATGCCGCCGACCCGATTTTCGGCTCCTACAACCTGCATACCCTCGATCTGGATGGCCTGGGCATTGCCCCTATGCTGGTCGGGGGCGGACAGAATACCGAACCGGCGGTTTCGCCCGAAGGAGACCGGGTGGCCTTCGTCTCCAACCGCAACGGCATCGACAACCTCTATGTTTACTATGTCGATTCCGCCCGCGTCATCGCCGTCACCAACAGCCTGACCAACGCCAAATCCCCCAGCTGGTCGCCCGACGGCAAAGCACTGGCCTTCTCGACCTACCAGAAGGCGGGGTACGACGTCTGCCTGCTGAAGGATATCGCTCCCAAAGGGGACAACGGTCTTCTGGTGCCGACCGATTTTGTGCTGGGCAAATACGACAACAAAGTCGAATGGGCCCGCAGCGTGCGGGGAGGGGAAACACCCGACACGGCGCTCGCGGCCGTTCCGCCCCAGGTCACGGCGCCGCTGGATCCTGATTTCCCGAAGGTCCCTCTGGCCCTGCAACCGGCCCCGGCCGCCCCGGCGATGGATACGCTCTCACTCGACACGGCGCTGGTCCCGGGCGACACCGCCACCGCCGACACGATCATCCTGGCCGCCGATACCGCCCTGGCCATCGTGGATACGACCGCCATCGTCGTCGACACGGTCGCCGCGCTGCCGGCCGACAGCACGATGGCCGCCCAGCCGGCGGCCGCCGACACCACCCGCGAAGACGAATATGTCTATCATGCCCCGCCGGGCGAATCGGTTTTCCTGCCCGAAGACGAACTGACCATGACCACCGACAGCGCCGGCGCGCCGCGACGACCAGTCGATCATATCAACGCCGATTCCCTCGACAACCGCACCGAAACCGGCGGCTATCGCGTCCGTCCGTACAAGACCAAATTCACCCCCGACATCATCTCCGGCGGCTTGCAATACGACTCCTTCTTCGGTTTCCAGGGCCAGACGGTCTTCATCTTTTCCGACTACCTCGGCGATCATCAGATCCTGGTGGCAACCGACCTGGTCAATACCATCGATCAGTCCAACATCCAGATGTTTTATCTCTACAACAAACTGCGGGTCGACTTCAGTATCGGGGTTTTCCATACCAAGAATTATTATCTCGATGCCAACGACGAGCTGTTCTCCGACCGGTTCTACGGCCTGCTCGGGGGGATGTCCTGGCCCCGTTCCCGGTTCACCCGGCTGGAATTCACCGCCGCCACTTTCTTCATCGACCGCAAGCTGTACGATGATCCGGTGCTGAGCGGCAAGGATGTTCGCGTCTCGACGGCCACCCTGAGCTGGATTCACGACACGGTGCTGTGGGGAATCACCGGCCCGGTCAACGGCGCCCGCTGGCGGTTCGGCCTGGAGGCCGCTCAGCCGGTCTTCGGAAACGACGGATCCCAGATACGGAGCATCACCATGTTCTTCGATCGTTCGCGCATGGAAGAAAAGGAAGCCGTGCTCACGGACCTCGCCTGCCAGATGAAGAAATTCACCGCCGAGCTCGGCAACCTCGCGGCCTCGTTCTCCGAACACGCCAAAGCGGCGCGTCTTTCGACGCTCGGATTCACGCGGCGGCAGATCGAAATCGCGCGCCTCGTCGTTCAAGGAGCGTCTTCCAAGGAGATAGGA
>JAAZOE010000441.1 GCA_012797915.1 Candidatus Zixiibacteriota bacterium
CCGGTCAGTCGAAAAGAAAGAACCCCTTTGGCCGTCGAGTCCACGGCCAGTTCGATATAATTGCAGGCCAGGCCCTGCGGAGGATGCACCGGCAGGACCGAATCATGCACGAGGGTTTCGAAGGAAAGGTCGATATCGGCCGCCGGATAAAACGATGCGTCCGGGAAATATCTCCCGGCTATCGCCCGGGGACCGGTATGGTAATTCCACAGCGCGAACTCCGGGAAAAGCGCGGCGATGGACGCCCCGAATCCGGCCAGCCCGGAGTCCAGCGCGGCCACATCCTGATAATAGCGGCACGCCTCCCAAATCTTCCGGTGCACCGATATCCCCAGTTTCTGATCCAGAAAGAGCGACCAGACAAAGGCGCCGTACGCGTGGACACCGCTCGTGCTCAGGAGGCTCGTTTCCGGTTCCCCGTAAAAATACGGCAGGTAGTTATAGTTGTCGTTGACCTCCGGATAAACATACTCTTCCATCCGGGTGGACCCGGATTCCATCCACCAGAGGCTCTCATAGCGGTCATAGGCCAGTTGAACGGCATGAAAGACCTCATGCGCGCAGGTAACTTTCTGGGCCCCGATGGTATCGCCGGCGGGATCATCATTGGCCGGAAAGCCATACAGGTTGCGGTGAATCAGGATGTAACTGCTGTAGTCGTTCCAGGCGCTGTCGCCGGGCGAATCCGGAAGGGTCGCACCGTACCCCGAAATCGCCAACAGGTAGATATCACAGCGATCATCGCCGCCGACCCCATGGTCACTGGGCGGTGGAAAGAACTCCAGCCCGGAGATATAGGTGCTTCGGCTGCTGTCGGCATACTCGGCGATCCGTTCCACGTAATCGGGGACTCCGTCGGCGTCACCATCCTGCGGCGGCACCGCCTCCGGCCCGATGGTATCGAAATGGATTTTGAAAAATCCCGCAGGGGAGTCAAAGGTCCGCTGCTTGCCGGGACGGGCCAGGAACTGCGCCATGGCCGCCTGCTGTTCCGCCGAAAACGTATCCCAACGGTCAAGGACCTCACGAATGAGCCCGGTTCCGGACTTCAGGACGGTGCCCACACCGGCTTTCTCCGAGGAGGCCAGGACCGGGGCGGAGAAAAACAGGGTCATTTCTTCATACAGCAGCTGGGTCCGGTCGATCTGCCCGGATTGATACGCGGCTTCAAGCGCCGGAAATCCTTGCGGGGTATCGGCCGCGGCCGGAGCAGGCGAGGATAGAAAACCGAGAACCGACACCAACCCGGCCACCAGGAAAAAGAAATAACGCGTCATGTCGGCCCTCATCGGAAACGCCCCAAAAGGGGTCGGCAGGTAACAACCTTATCCACTAGGTAAGGTACGGCCGAGAGGAAAAGTGTCAAGGTCAATTTTCGCACATCCCGTGCCATTCTATCCTTATACGCCGCCTGGCCTTCCCTGCTTGACCTAAAAATACTGCTGGGTTCCCACCGAAACCTGCCACTGGTTCCGGCTGAACGCGTATGCAATGTCGATACGGACGATTTCGGCGCTAACGCTCCGGTCAATACCCAGCCGGAGCCCCCCGCCTATCGCGGCCAGGGTCTGGCGCCAAACCGGTCGGGCCCCCTTCGACCAGATGTTCCCTATATCGGCAAAGAGCGCGCCACCGACACCGACAGACATCATTTCCAGGTCCGTGAAAAGACGGTTTTCCGCGTTGACAATGATTCGCGATGTCCCCCCGTCATAATACCGAGGATATCCCCGGAGACCGCGATCCTCATCCAGATACAGCGTTTCCTCCCCTCGCGGCAACCGGTCGGCCAGATAACTGGTCGCGACCGCCAAGGTCCAGTTGGGGTGGTACCGCCAGTAGGCCCTTCCGTAACAACTTACCACCGTCCGCAGGACCTTCTGTTTCGACCGCCATTCCTGCCCGGACGCCCCTAGGACCATCAGCGCCGGGCCCCAAGCGACCGTATACTCCGGGTTGAATCGCAGGTACCAGTACCGCGACAGATGGATCGGGATTGCCAGTCCACAGGTCACCCGGGCATCCAATCCCAGATTGATGTCCTCCGGCTTTTGGAAACGGTTCAACCGACGGAATTCCCGGAAACGAA
>JAAZOE010000442.1 GCA_012797915.1 Candidatus Zixiibacteriota bacterium
CGACGGCAAGGTCAACGTGGGCGACGCGGTGTATATCATCACCTTCGTCTTCCGCGGCGGTCCGGCTCCCATTTGCGGTCCGTAGATCGCGGCCGTAAGGGGTTCATCGGCGCACCCGATCGGAATCTGCATTGATTCCGTTGGGACCATCGCCAATTCCGCGGGGAGATCATCCGGTCTCCCCGCTTCTTTTTGCCTCCAATGGTTGGTCCCCGGACTATCACAAACTTTGACTTGCGCCGCGATTTTCCCTATATTGGCGCTCCCCGACCGCTGGACAGAGCAGGACCGGGGCGACGAGTATGGAACAGACGCGGATACGAAATTTTTCGATTATTGCCCACATCGACCATGGCAAATCGACCCTGGCCGACCGGCTGCTGGAGGTGACCCACGCCCTGCAGGCGCGCTTTCTGACCGAGCAGACACTGGACGACATGGATCTGGAACGGGAGCGCGGCATCACCATCAAGTCCCACGCCATCCGTTTCGAGTACCGCGCCGACGACGGCCGCATCTACGAACTGAACCTGATCGACACTCCCGGTCATGTCGATTTCACCTATGAGGTCTCGCGGGCGCTGTCGGCTTGCGAGGGAGTCCTGCTGGTCGTGGACGCCACACAGGGGGTCGAGGCCCAGACCGTCTCCAACCTCTACCTGGCCATGGAAAACGACCTGCAGATCGTCCCGGTCATCAACAAAATCGACTTGCCGGCGGCGCGGCCCGAAGAGGTGGCCAAGGAAATCATGGACCTGCTGGGTTGCCGCCGCGAAGACATCGTCGTCTGCAGCGCCAAGATGGGCATCGGCATTCATGACCTGCTGGAGGCGATCATCGCCCGCATCCCGCCCCCAACCGGCCGCCCGGACGCTCCCCTGCGGGCCATGTTGTTCGATTCGGTCTATGACCCCTACAAAGGCACAGCCGGGTATATCCGGGTCGTGGATGGTCAAATCCGGCCGGGCACGAAGATCCGGTTCTTTTCCCAAGGGAAGGAATTCCAGGTCGATGAGGTCGGGTACCGCCGGTTGAAATATTTTCCCACGCCGGAGCTGACCGCCGGCGAGGTCGGGTATTTTTTCGCCGGCATCAAACAGGTCTCGGACACCAAAGTCGGCGATACGGTCACCGACGCCGCCGAACCGGCCGATGCTCCGTTGCCGGGATTCGTCGAGATCAAGCCGATGGTTTTCGCCGGGCTGTATCCGGCGGTGGCCGAGGATTACACGCAGATGCGCGAGGCGCTGGAGAAACTCCAGCTCAATGATTCCTCCCTTAAATTCGTACCCGAAACCTCGGTGGCCCTCGGTTTCGGGTTCCGCTGCGGATTTCTAGGCCTGCTGCACATGGAAATCATCACCGAACGACTGGCCCGCGAATACAACCAGAACATCATCAACACCGTCCCCAACGTGGAATACCACGTTCGGACCACCGACGGCCGGATGGTGACGGTCGATTCCCCGGCCGAACTTCCCGAGGCCGGCGAGATCGAGGAAATACAGGAACCGTACGTCGACAGCCAGATTTTCGCCCCGGCCGAGTATATCGGCAACATCATGCGCCTGGCCACCGAACGGCGGGGGGAGTATAAGAACACCGAATATCTCAGCCCGACCCGGGCGACGCTGTCGTTTGCCTTCCCGTTATCCGAGGTTATTTTTGATTTCCACGACCGCCTGAAATCGGCCACGCGGGGGTATGCCTCGTTCGATTATTCCGTGCCGTATTACCGTCAGTCGGATCTGGTGAAACTGGACATCCTGGTCAACAGCGACCCGGTGGACGCCCTCTCGGTCATCATCCACCGCGAGCGGGCCTACCGGTATGGTCTGGCGTTGTGCGATAAACTGCAGAAGCTGATTCCACGGCAGATGTTCGAGGTGGTCATCCAGGCCGCCATCGGCGCCCGCATCATCTCCCGCGCCACCGTCCGCCCCTTGCGGAAGAACGTCACCGCCAAGTGTTACGGCGGCGACATCACCCGCAAGCGGAAACTGCTGGAGCGGCAAAAGGAAGGCAAGAAGCGGATGAAGCAGATCGGCACGGTGGAGATCCCGCAGGAAGCTTTCCTGGCCGCCCTCCAGATCGAACGCAGCTAGGCAAAATCTTACGGGCGGCCGGCGGCCGACGCAACCTTTCTGCATCCCCATCGTTTTACCGGATATCGGCCGAGCGACCGAAATCAGTTGGTTGACATTCGGCCGGCGACGACGTATATAGAGCCGATTATTCTGACGAGGAGGTCCCATGAGATCCTGTTTGGCGATTGTATGGATGATCATCATGTGTATGAGCGGAGCTGTCGTCTGGGCGCAATCGGGCGAGGTCCCGGCCCAAACGGAGACGACAACTCCGGCCGACAGCGCGCTTTCCCTGGGCGCCGCCGTGGCGGCACCGGTCGCGATTACCGCGGTCGATACCGCTCAGTCGGTCTATCCGGTCACTCCGGAACGACGGGAGATCATGAACCGGTATTCCACCCTCCGGCTGATCTGGGAGAACGTGGCCGAGGTCTTCAGTTGGATTGTGCTGCTGGCCGTCGCCTTCACCGGCCTGTCGGCGTTGCTGTTGAAACTGGCCTCCAAGGTCACCAACCGGAAAGCGATCCATTTTATCGTGTACCTGTTCCTCCTCTTCCTCGTGGTCGGCATCGTCTCCTTCCCGGTCACCTACTATCAGAGTTTCGCTCTCGAGCATCAGTTCGGCTTTTCCAACCAGACGTTCGGGCAATGGCTCGGCGACCAGATCAAAGAGTTCCCGATTATGCTCATCGCC
>JAAZOE010000443.1 GCA_012797915.1 Candidatus Zixiibacteriota bacterium
AGATCGTGTTGACCAGGCGGGTGTTGCCCAGTTCGAGGGCCATCCGGTCGGCATCGACGGCGATCACCTGCGGCGTCTTCTTCTTGATTTCGGCCACCGGGTCATCAGGGTAGCTGAACGTGCCGAAGTTGGCGATCGGCGGCACCAGCCGGGTGCGGGAAACGATGACCTGTCCGTTCGGCGCCAGCCAGTCCAGCGCCCTTAACCCTTCGGCCTGCTCGAACGACAACAGGATGTCGGCCTGGCCATAGGGGATGATCGGCGAGAAGATTTTTTTGCCGATCCGCACGTGGGAGGAGACGACCCCGCCCCGTTGCGACATGCCGTGCACTTCCGACTTTTTCACATCGAGGCCGGACATGATGGCCACTTCCGACAACAGTTCGCTGGCCAGAAGCACCCCCTGGCCTCCCACGCCGACGATCAGGATGTTTTTATGGGTCTTATCCATCATTTCCTCACTTGGCCTTCCCGGCCGGTTGCGTCAACACGATCGCCTCGGGCTGGCAGAGCTGGGCGCAAAGCGTGCACCCGGTGCACAGATTCGGATCGATCTCCGCCTTGGGGCGGCCCCGCTCGGTCAGTTCTTTCGACGGCGCGATGGCCGGGCAGCCGATCCGGAAACAGGCGCTGCAACCGTTGCAGACATCCAGCAGAACTTCATACGGCGTCTCCATGATCCGTTGCGGCATCAGGACGCATGGCCGGGTGGTGATGATCACCGAGGGCCCGGGGCGCTTCACTTCCTCCTCAATCGCCTTCAGGGTCGCCTCGTAGTCGAACGGATCGACGGTCCGCACCGAATCCACCCCCAGCGCCGTGCAGAGGGCCACGAAATCGACCTGCTTGGTCTTTTGCCCCATCAAGGTATGGCCCGTCGCCGGATGCTGCTGGCCGCCGGTCATGGCCGTGATCCGGTTGTCGGCGATGATGACCGTGGTGTTGGAGCGGTTGTAGACGGCATCGAGCAGGCCGGTGATGCCGCTGTGCAGGAAGGTCGAATCCCCCAGCACCGCCACCACCCCTTGTTCGGAGCCGTTGACCTTGTCCAGTCCGATGGCCATGCCGATGGAGGCGCCCATGCAGATACAGCTGTGCAACGCCTCCAGCGGTTGTAGTGTCCCGAGCGTATAGCAACCGATATCGCCGGTGACGGTCAGTTTCAGCTTTTTAAGGACGGCAAACAACCCCCGATGCGGACAGCCGGGGCACAACACCGGCGGACGAGGGAACAACTGCGCTGGATCATAGGCCGCGCCGGAAACCTTCTCGATGATTCCCGCCTGATGCAATCCTTCGGCCACGCGGTACGGCGAGAGCTCCCCTTTGCGGCCGAAATACTTCTTCCCTTCGACCGATATCATACCGGCGGCCCGGATGATCTCTTCGTAGTATGGCTCCAGCTCCTCGACCACAATCACCCGCTTGTGGCTGTCGACGAATTGACGGATCTTTTTCAGTGGCAGGGGGAATCCAAAACAGATTTTGAGGATATCCGTCTGGGGCAGGATTTCCTTCACGTATTGATACGAAATGCCGCCGGTGATAATCCCCAGGTCGGTTCCGTATGACTCGACCCGGTTGAGCGGGGTCTGTTCCGAATATTCCGCCAGTTTGTCCAGCCGTTCCAGCATGACCGAATGGCGAACTTTGGCGTTGCCGGGAATCATGACATATTTTTTCGTGTTGCGGTCGAAGGGCGTCTGTTTGGGGGTAACCGGATCGGCCAGTTCGACGATCCCCTTGGAATGCGATACGCGGGGGG
>JAAZOE010000444.1 GCA_012797915.1 Candidatus Zixiibacteriota bacterium
ACGGGTCGGCGTCGTGAGGATACCGACCCGGAATCAATTCTCCCGGCCGATATGGATCCGCCTCAGGCGGACCGGGCAGGGAATAGTCAGGAGCACTCGCAGTAGCGGGCTCCTGACCTACACAAAAATAATAAGGGGTCGGCTTCGCAATGAAACCGACCCCTTTGTTGATTAATCCGATAAAAGACGGACGTCGTCAGTTGGCCTTTTTGAAAGCCTCCATGAACTGGGCCAGCTTCTCCGCCGCCTCAAGCGGCACGGCGTTGTACAGCGACACGCGGATGCCGCCGACCGATCGATGGCCTTTCAGGCCGACGAACCCGGCCGCCTTGGCCTCGGCGATGAACTTCTTTTCGAGTTCCTCGTTCGGCAGACGCAGGGTCAGGTTCATCCAGCTGCGGCTGTCCTTGTCGATCGGGCCCTTGAAGTAGTCCGGATACTTGTCCATCACGCCGTAGATGCAGTTCTTCTTGGCTTCGTTGACCTTCTCCACGGCTTTCAGACCGCCCTGCTTCTTGACCCACTCCAGCACCAGGCGCATGATGTAGACGCCGAAGACCGGCGGGGTGTTGTACAGCGACAGCTCCTTGGCGTGGGTGAGATAGCTGAGCATGGTCGATAGACCTTCCTTGGCCTTGCCCAAGAAATCATCGCGGATGATGACCAGGGTCACGCCGGCCGGGCCGAGGTTTTTCTGCGCCCCGGCGTAGATCAGCGAAAACTTGGTGAAATCGAGCCGTCGGGAGGCAATGTCGGAGGACATGTCGCAGACCAGCGGGACATTGCCGGTGTCGGGGAAGGCGTGATACTGCGAACCCCAGATGGTGTTGTTGGAGGTCACGTGCAGGTAAGCGCAACCGGCCGGCAGCTTGAGATCGGCCGGTTTGGGGACCCGCTTGTACCCTTCTTCTTTGGACGAGAAGATGACTTCGGTCTTGCCGAAGAGTTTGGCTTCCTTGATCGCCTTATTGGCCCAAGCGCCGGTGTCGCAATAGGCCGCGACCTGGCCCTCGCGCAGGAAGTTCATCGGCACCATGGCGAACTGAAGCGAGGCGCCTCCGCCGACGAACAGGACCTTGTAGTTGTCGCCGAGCCCGAGGAGTTCCTTGACCAGCGCGATGGCCGCGTTGTTGATTTCCTCGTACTGGGCCGACCGATGCGAGCTTTCGATGATCGACATGCCGGTCCCCTGATAATCCAGAAATTCGCTCTGGACTTTTTCCAGCACTTCCAGCGGAAGGGCGCAGGGGCCGGGATTGAAATTGAAGACTCTTTTGGCCATTGTATCGCCTCACTGATTACGGTTATGCGTTTTTATTTCTTCCCCTTGGCGAAGTCGCCGACGATCTGGTCGACGATGACGCCGATGCGGAGCAGGTTTTCCTTGGTTTCCGCCCCGATATGCGGGGCCATAACCACGTTCGGCGCGCCCATCAAGGGCGAATTCTCCGGCGGATCGGAATACCAGACGTCGGTGGCGTACCCGGCGATCCTGCCGGATTTGAGCGCCTCGACCATGTCTTCCTCAATGACGCATTTGCCGCGGCCGGTGTTGACGATGTAGGCGCCGTTCTTGCAGTCGGCCAGGGTGGTCTTGTTAATCACCCCTTTGGTGTCATCGGTCAGCGGCATGTGCATGGAGATGTAGTCGGATTTCTGCATCAGGTCTTTCATTGAGGGCACCATCGTCGCCAACTCGTGGGACTTGACGAACGGGTCGTAGGCGATGACGGTCATGCCGAAGGCCTTGGCCCGTTTGCCCAGTTCGGTCCCGATCCGGCCCATCCCCAGGATGCCCAGAGTTTTGCCGTACAGCTCGGTCCGCTTCAGTTCCTTCTTCAGCCATTTCCCCTCGTGCATGGAGGCATCGGCCAACGGCAGGTGGTTGGGCAGGGCGATCATCAGGGCGAAGGCCAGTTCGGCCACGGCGATGGAGGACGCCTCGGGGGTGTTCTTGACGATGATCCCCTTCTGCTTGGCGTACTCGCGATCGACGTTGTCCAGACCCACGCCGCCGCGGATGACCAGCTTCAGCTTGGGAGAAGCATCGATATACTCCTTGGTCACTTTCGTCTTGCTGCGGATCAGCACCACGTCGGCCTCGGCTTGCCGGGCTTTGTCATCGGTCACCTCGCCGTACTTCTTGAGTACCGCCGGCAGGCCCGGGTCAAACGCATCGGAAATGAGTATCAGCATATTCGGTCACCTCTCGGGTTAATCGGTTAGCAGGTTAACGACCATGCCGCTACGAAGCTTTGGTTCGAACCAGGTTGATTTGGGCGGCATCACGTCACCGGCGTCGGCCACGCGCAGAAGCTGGCTGATCGACGTCGGGTATAAGGAGAAGGCCAGAGCGAATTGTCCGCTGTCCACCAAGCGCACCAATTCCCCGGTGCCCCGGATCCCGCCGACGAAGTCGATCCGTTTGTCGGTCTTGGGATTGGTAATCCCCAAAAGCGGGGCGATGAAGTTGTCGGCCAGGACGGAGGCGTCGATGGACAAGGTTGGGCTGGACTCATCCACCACCCCCGGCTTGGCGGTCAGCAGATACCACTTCCCTCCGCCATAGATTCCGAATTGATGCGGCTTCTGCGGATTGACCTCCCCCGGATGCGGCTGGATATCGAATTTGGCGGAGGCTTTCTGCAAAAGCTGGTCGAGGGTCATGCCGTTCAGGTCTTTGACCACCCGGTTGTACGGCATGATGTACAGCTCCCGATCAGGAAACAGGACATTGAGGAAAAAATTGAACGGTTCCTCGCCGGTATAATTGGGGTGTTTCTCGCGATACCGGCGGCAGATTTCGGCTGCGGCGGCGCTGCGATGATGGCCGTCGGCGATGTACAATTCCGGTATCCTGGCGAACGCCCCGGTGATGGCCGCCACGGCCCCCGGGTCATCGACCACCCACAGTTCGTGGCGGACGCCGTCGTGGGCGACGAAATCGGAGGTCGCCGGGGCGGCGGTGATCTTCTGGAAAATCGCGTCGATCGCCACCTCATAGCGGAAGATGGTGAAGACCAGTCCCACCTGGGCTTCCAGGTAGGCCATGTGATTGCCGCGGTCGATCACCTTTTCCGGCCGGGTGTGTTCGTGCTTCTTGATTTTTCCCTGATTGTATTCATCCACCGAAGCCAGGGCCAGCAGGCCGGTCTGGCGGCGGTTGTTCATGGTCAGGCGATAGATATAGAACGAGGGCCGCGGATCGCGGATCATGACGCCCTGGTCCCGCAGCTGCTGCAGGTTATCCTTGGCCCGTTGGTAGACTTGTTCGCTGTAGGGATCGACGGTATCGTCGAATTCCAGTTCCGCTTTGTTGACCCGCAGGAAGGTGTAGGGGTTGTCATGCGCCAGGGCGCGGGCCTCCTGGGCATTGAGAACATCATAGGGAGGGGCGGCGACCTTTCCGGCCATTTCCGATGTGGGCCGCAGGCCCCTGAAGGGACGCACGATTGCCATCAATGACCTCGCTTTCCGGGCCGGTACTTGTGAACAATTTCACAACCGGCGTAATATACGAAACCGCCGGTAAAATTCAACTGATTTCGGTAACTGCTTTCCGAAACAGACGGTTCCTGTCCCACTCCCTCTCGGCCGCGGAAGTCGAGCCGCCCGCCGTTGATGCAAAATGGCTGTTTCTCCCGGCCGCCTTCAATGTTTCCGGCCGACATCGCCGTTTTTCAACCCGGCGATTTTCAGCGCTCCCCGGTCGTATCCATCGGGGAAAAGGGCGGCGACGGTTTTCTCATTGAGGTCAAACGCCGCGGCCACGGCCTTCGCCTGGGGTACGACGTGATCCCGGATAAATCCCTTCCGCAGAAAATAGATTACCTGCCAATGGGTCTCGGTCAGAAACCGGTTCATCCGCCAGCCGGCGGCGACCCGTACGGCG
>JAAZOE010000445.1 GCA_012797915.1 Candidatus Zixiibacteriota bacterium
GGTAATGCCAGAACTATCGCCGCAAGGGCGAACATGACGCCCATGAGTCCGGCCTCCCGTCGGCTGAGACGGCCCGACGGCAATGGGCGCCGGGGATGATTGATTCGATCGGCTTCCATATCCAGCACGTCGTTGACCGCATTGCCGAATCCGCAAACGAAAAAGGCCGCGGCCATCGCATAAAGATGTTCCCGGCCGGGGCCGTTCTGCGGCAGAAGAAACCGCCCGACCGCCACTCCCAGTGCAGCCATCAGGCAATTAGGCAATCGGATAAGTGACAGAAAAGGCCCCAAGCGCTTCATGGAACGCAATCAGGCGGATCCCATCATACGGGTCAAGCTAAAAGAACGTTGCCAGGCCCACATGCAGTTTCCCCTCCCCGAGACGGTCGCCTTCACCCCAGCCGAATTCCATCGTGATCCGCGTCGCTTCTCCCCCGACATAAATTCCCCCTCCCCGTCCCCAGCGATTGAGATCGAAGGCCGACACCTCCCCGGACCCGTTCTGTTGTTTATCGTAAACATATCCCCAGTCGCCGAACAGATACAGGGCCAGCTCGGACGATGGCCGCCAGCGGAGCTCGGCCTGCGCCAGCACGGCCCGCCGTCCAGCGAATTCATCCTGCCGGTACCCACGAAGCGACCCGTACCCGCCCAGTTTGAACATCTCCGAATAATCGATCAAATCGCGCGAGGTCAGCCGCAAACGGGTCTGGATGTTCACGCGAATGATCCAGGCGCGATAGAGCTGAACATATGATTCCCCCCGGAGACCGAAAGTCGTCTCATTGTTGACGAAATCAGTGAGGCTGGTATCGGGCCGGCTGCTGCGCCGCAGGTAGGCGGCATCGATCCCCACCAAATACCCATGCGATGGATTGGCCGGATGGTCCCGCGACTCCCGGATCAGACTGATCGTTCCCGCCAGGGTCTGCGACCGGTTCTGGCTGGACCGTTGCGGTTCCGTTCTCGTCCAGCCGACACCGGCCGAAACCCGGGTGTTCCCGGCGGCCGCCATGGTCAGCGTCCCTTCGGCGGCGAAACTCTGATACGACGAATCGTAGTCGATCTGCTCCAGTCGGACCGCCGCCTCCAGGTAATCGGGAATGAAGAGCGGCTGGCCGAAGGCGAACACCATCCGTGACGACGCCCGATCCTTGCGGTCGAACAACGCCTGCAGTTTCCGCCCGGTGCCGAACAGGTTGCGCGAACGGAAATCGAACCGGCCGACCAGTTCCCCCGATTTTCCATTTTGCCGGGGAAGATATCCTCCCCCCAGTTCCAGCGAGTTGGCTTTCAAATCGCGCACCGGAAATACCACTTCGACGGCATCGTATTGCTCGTTCGGCAGGATATACGGCATGGTGTCGACGGCCATAAAGCCGGTGCGTTGCACGATGTCCACGGCATGATCGAGTTCATTCTGCCTGAACGGCCTGCCGGGCTTGAGGCCGGTTAACCGCTCCGCGAACCGGGGATCGGTGCGGGTCAATCCCTTAAAACGGACCCGCTCGACCCTGACCAACGGCCCGGCAATGATCTTGAATTCCAGGTCGAGACGATGGTCCTGCAACGACGCCGGTTGGGGCGTCAACGATACAAAATAATGCCCGTCCGCGCGGTACCCGTCCACCAGTCCGTTCTTAATCCGTTCAATAGTTCCCCGGCCGGCCGGCAGGCCATCATACCGGTTCGTTTGCTCAGAACCGACTGAGCCATCGGCCCCGACGATGGTCGTGCGCACGCCGCCGATCATATAGGCGGGTCCCGGGTCGACGACTAATGTATCTCCAATTATCTCCACCCGGCGGTGAAAGTAACCGGCGTCATCGAGCAGCGATTCGACCCGATGGATCAGGCTGTCCGGACGGCTGCGCCCGGCCAGACGCATGATCTGGCCGGTCATCCCCTTATCGAGAGAACCGTGGCCGCCGCCCATTTTGACCGGCATTCCGCCTCCGGCGGCCCCCTGGGCCGTCACCCAGAGGCAGCACAAGAACAGCAAACATCGTCGGCTATTAAAACTGGGCAACCAACTCTCCTCGTCCCATGAACTCCGACGAACGACCCTCAAAAATCTGATCAGTCACATTGACCGTGATCCGCCAGGTTTTCTTCAGACTGTAATCGACGGCGAGGCTGATCCGCGCCGAACGGCCGAACCGCCGCCCCTCGGTCACCAAAAACTCCGGCTGGGAGAACGGCCGTTGCCGGGTCAGTGAACGCAGTTCGACCTCCGACCGGATTTCTCCCTGTCCCGGCCGACGTACGATCATCTGCTGATTGACGACAACGCCCCGTCCCGCCCCGCCCGATAACCGGTCGGAGAAGCGAAGATAGGATATCCCGGGCAGAAATTGCAGCGCTCCCTGCGAGACAATGACGCCGACTTGGTACTCGTCGGCGGTCATCCGAAGCGCCGTCAGGCCATACCCCTGTTCGCCGGTCCGTTTATGACGCCATTGCAGCGTGTGACGGACGGAGGGCGAAAGCTGATTCTTGATTTCGACGTCGTATTGCTTGCGATCACGGGTATACGGCGCCCCGAACGACTGCTCTTCCCGACCGCTGGAATAGGTCAGGTTGACCATATAGTAATTCA
>JAAZOE010000446.1 GCA_012797915.1 Candidatus Zixiibacteriota bacterium
CCAGAATACGGCCGCGTGCGGCTGTGTCCTCACCGAGGCGATAATAACCCTTGGCCATAGTTGAGTCAATCAAAATCACCCTGCTATTCGAGCACCTTGCGGGTCTGCAACAGACCCCAGAACCACAACCCCACCGTCGCCAGATACAACAGCGCGGCGATATCGAACGAGACGGCCATGATCCCCAGTTTCTCGGCCAGAACGATCACCTGCGCCAGGGTCAGTGTGATGAACGAAATGACCAGCAGCTGCCATCCGCGGGCCAGGGCCCCGCCCTTGACCAGCAGGAACAACTTGACGGCCACCGCCAGACAGGCGATCGAGCCGACCAGAATGAAAAGATTCAGCGCGACCGGAATGCCGCCCACGGCCCCGACGCCGGCCTGCGCCGTCCCCGGCCAAACCGTCGCGACCGCCAGAAAACCTGCGAAAACGCCATGCTTCATGATACACCCGTTAACATCTTGATGGTTCGTTCGGTTTTATGGAGTGAATCATAGAAATTGTCGTCCAGCCGGAACTTCTTGATCAACTCGCGCCGGACCGCCATCGGCTCCGATATTTCCTTCTTCACCCGATTGACCGCCTCCCGGAACGGCCCCTGGCCCAGCTGCATGAAAACATACTCCAGCTGTTCGGCCAGCATCGCCTCCAGCAGGGTCAGGACCCGGTGCAACCGCACCGTCTCCGGTATCTTGCGGACCTCTTCCAGAAATTTCTCGAAGGAAGGCCCGGAATCGGTCTGCACGTCGCATCCCGGAAAGAATGTCATAATCCCCTGCCGCCAGCCGGTGGTCAGACGGGTATAACTCGGGTTGCCCGGCCCGACAACCGTCTCGAACACCTTCCGGATCTTGAGGAAACTGGCGTTGTACAGCCGGAAGATGATCCCCAGGATGATCTCTTCCTCGTTTTCGTTGGGCCCAATCCCACTCTCCGGCGTGGCCGCCCGCCCGGCGCTTTCCACCAGCCCGGCGACAATCAGCCGGTACACCGCCCGGCAGGTCGGGAACTCCCCGATCGGCGACTGGCCAATCAGATTCGGCAACGTTCGCTCGCCGTTGATCAGGGCCAGTATCTTGAATTCATCCAGCGACAGGGTCACCTGATCGGAAGCGGCGTGCGACTGCAGCTTGATCCGCAACAGCACGTCATTCGGCGGCAAAACCTTCTGAATCTCCATCCACTCGTCGATTCGCCGCGTCCCTTCCATGATGATGCTCATGGTCGATAGGTTGACCATGAAAGGAATGTTCTTGGGAGTCTGCCCCTCGGAGAAGGAGAACTCCCCTTCGCTCCAGCTGAAGAGATTGTAGACGATCTCCTCAATCTGCATACGCAGGCATTCCGCCACCTCTTCCTTGTCGAACAACTCCATGTCGACCAGCGTGGCCCCCAGCGCCCGTCCCGACTGCTTGTGCAGCGTGATGGCCCGCTCCAGGTCCTTCTTGCCGATCTTCCCCCGTTTCAGGAGGAGGTTCCCCAGCAGGTCCTCGTTGGAGTTGACGGATGAGGCATAGATGATATTCCCCTCGCGGAATGAAATCTCTTTTTTCCGTACGCCGTTGGCCACAACCAAGGCCCCCGTTTTCTTCCCGGTCGAGAGCAGTTGCAGCACATCGGAGAACGAAACCGTCTTCAGATTTCCTGTCAGTCCCATATCACCTTACTGCCAAACATGTTAGGCCCATAGTCGTATCACCAGCCACAACTATCGCTGATTCTATAGATGTATCGGGAAGTCACCGCGTTATCTTAACTAATTCTTGACCGGGAAATTTCGATCTGTCGGCCAATCCTCAACATCCAAACCCAACCGAATCCGCTCCCCTTTTTCAACCACCCAACCCGAAAAGCAACCCGAAAAATCTTCTAATGCGTTATCAATCAATATTTTATTGTGTTTTATCTGTGGCGAAAACAGGACCACGGTCGTGGGCGCGTTCAAATCCAATCCTATATCAGCCAATTCGATGGCGTCATCGACAAAGAGAAAAAGGTATTGGTTCAACCCCGCTTCTTCCCCGGCCAGGCGAACGGCCGATTCCGTCGACTCGGCAAAAATCAACTGGCGGCGGTCATCCAGGGTTATCCTGATCCCGTCCGGAGCCATAACGATTTCGCCCGCGGAATCCTCGGCACCCGCCTCGATTCCCGGCGGAATCATATAGAGGGCGGGCCGGGAATCGTCCGGCCCCGGGGCGATACGGACCAGCGGGACGCCTTTTCCGGCATCGGCCCATCGTTCCAGCCTCTCCTCGGTCTGATAGCGCGGTTCGAAAAAAAGAAAATATCGGGGTACAGGCGCTTTTCGGGCTTTCAGGTAGGGCAGGAGATCGTCGGTGAAATCATCGAAACGCCCCTGATGGCCGGCTCGATACACGACCGCCCCCGGCCCGTCGTCGACCAGGATGGTCTGCGAAAGACCCTGATTGAAGACCTCGATACGGGGTGCGTGACCGGGGCGAACAACGGCGACCGCGGTCTGGACGATTGCTCCGCCCAAAAGAAGGAAGACCACGGCGTGCCGGGCCGGGCGATGACGAATGGCGGCAAACAGGCAGGAAATTACGGCGAGAAGATACAGGACATGAAGAGGAGAAAGCGACGGTATGGTAATCTCGGCCCATTCCAGCCGGGAAAACCACAGGACGATCTCCCCGGTCAGGGATAACAGGCGGTCGAGGATGATCCCCGGGCCGGCCGCCGCCGGCGGATACACCAGGGCGACCAGCAACAGAATCATGATGCCGACCACGGCCAGCGACACCAGCGGCACCACGATCATATTGGACAGAACTGTCACCGACGACGCCGTACCGAAATAGGCCAGCGTGATCGGCGTCGAAATCAGGGAGGCGATCATGGAAGTGGAAAAAAGCAGCAACAAGTACCGCGCCCAGGTCGGCCAGCGGGAACCGAGGAACAGGTCGTTGATTGGCGGCAGGAACAAGACCAGTCCCCAGGCGGCGGCAAACGAAAGCTGGAAGCCGACGTCGAACAGGTTTCCCGGATCATACAGGACCAGAACGGCCGCGGCTAACCCCAAGATATTATTGAAATCTACCCGACGGTAGATAACCCGGGCGATCAGCACCAGCGCCGCCACCAGCGAGGCCCGCGCCACCGAGGGCTGATTGTTGGACAGATTGCAAAAGAGGAGAATAACGCCCAACAGGACAACCAAACGGGCACGGCGGCCGAGCGGGACGCCGCGCAAGAGAAACAGGACCACGGCCAGCACCAGGGCCA
>JAAZOE010000447.1 GCA_012797915.1 Candidatus Zixiibacteriota bacterium
CGTTCATCGTCGAGGAGGTCGCCCGTCTCGATGCCATCGTTTCCGGCTACCTCGCGTTTGCCCGGGGCGAAACCGCCCTGCATCCGGAACCGATCGATCCCGCAGAACTGACCCGCAAGGTCGTGGCCGAATTCTCGCCGCAGTTTGCCCAGCGACAGGTCCGCCTGGAAAGCATCATCGCCGATTCCCTGCCGACCGTCCGCGTCGATCGCATCGGTTTCCGCCAAACCATCATCAATCTCCTGCTCAATGCCCTCGAGGCCGCCGCCGACCCGGCCGGACAAACCGACCGCCTGGTCCGCCTGGACCTGGCCGCCTCGCCCCGGACCGCCGATCGCCTCGTCCTCCGCGTCTCCGACAGCGGCCCCGGCTTCACCCCCGCCCAGCGCCGCCGCCTGTTCGAACCGTTCTCGACAACCAAGACCAAGGGCTCCGGGCTGGGGTTGTTTCTCTGCCGACGGATCGTCTCCGCCCACGGCGGAAGCATCCGTCTTCTCGAACGCGACGGCACCATGACCACGCTGGAAATCACTCTTCCCACCGGAGGACCCGCATGAGCCGCATATTGGTCATCGATGACGAACCGAAAATGACGATGTTGATCGCCGCCACTCTGGCCGAGGCCGGCCATGCCGTGGACACCGCCGGATCCGGTCGGGAAGCGATGGAAAAACTTTCGGGGCCGGAATACGACCTGGTCGTCAGCGACATCCGCCTTCCCGCCCCCGACGGCATGGAGATACTGAAATGGCTGGCCGCCAACCGCCCCGATAGCATCGTCATCATGATGACCGCTTTCGGCGAGGTCAAGACGGCGGTGGAGGCGATGAAGGCCGGCGCCGATGACTACCTCATCAAGCCGTTCCCGCTGGATGAACTGCTCCTGCAGGTACAGCGGCTCCTGGAGCGGCGGCGCACCGAACAGCTCAAAGACCTCCGCGAAAAGGATTTTGAATCGCTGGTCTACGATGAGTTCATCGGCGCCTCGCCGGCCGCCGCCGCCCTGATGGACCTCGTGCGCAAAGTCGCCGCCACCGATACCACCGTCCTGATTACCGGAGAATCCGGCAGCGGCAAGGAACTGGTCGCCCGGATGGTCCACCACTTCTCCTCCCGACGGAACCGGCCGTTCATCCCCGTCAACTGCGCCGCCCTGACCGAAACCTTGCTGGAGTCGGAACTGTTCGGGCACGAAAAAGGGGCCTTCACCGGCGCCGTGGCCCGCAAGGCCGGACGGTTCGAACTGGCCGACGGCGGCACCATCTTCCTCGATGAAATCGGAGAAATGTCCTCCGCCCTGCAGGCCAAACTCCTGCGGGTGCTCGAAGAACGCCGCCTCGTCCGCGTCGGCGGCGTAGAGATGATTCCGATCGATGTCCGTCTCATCACCGCCACCAATCGCAACCTCAAGGAAATGGTCAAGGCCGGCGCCTTCCGGGAGGATCTCTATTTCCGGGTCAACGTTTTCCCGCTGGCCGTGCCCCCCTTGCGGGACCGGCGCGACGATATCCCCACACTGACCCGCTATTTCCTGCAAAAGATGAAGTTTCCCTACCCCGATCTCGGCGGGGAAGTGCTGGAACGTCTTCAAAATTACCATTGGCCCGGCAATATCCGCGAACTGAAGAACATCCTCGAACGGGCGGTTATTCTGGCCGGAGACGAACCGATTGAGCTTGACTGTATCGGTCTGGAAGACGATGATCTGGTTGGCGACCGATTGGTTGGACCCGTCGCGGGAAAATCGCTGGGGGACGCCGAAAAGCAGATGATTCTGGATGCCCTGAAACGAAGCAGTGGCAATAAAACCGAGGCGGCCAAACTGCTGGGAATCACCCGGCGACGGCTCTATTCGCGGATGAAAATCCATGGGTTGGAACCATGATCTGTCCGGCCTGGTACATACGGCCCCAGCGGTACGGAAAAGGCGCGTAATTTGGGATGGTGAGAAGCGATAGCTGCATGCCATACAATATGTTGTATGAAGGAAGCGACAGCCGTCGAAGCGGCATGAAAATTGTAACATCATACGGTGGAAGAAGAAAGGACGGTCCTCTATGAGGGGATGGTCACAGCTTGTCATTCTGCCGGTGATGTTGTTTATCGCCGGAATCGTATCCGCCCAGAATCCGCACGATATTGCCACGCTCCGGGCGGAATTGGAACAGACCGATGAGGTCATCATTCAGGCCAGGGAGGCGGTCGCCGAAAGCGGCTCGGAACGGGCCCGCGCACAGCTGACCGCGGCGGAAAAGCTCCAGGAACGGGCCTGGTCATTGGGCAACGCCGCCATCGCCGAAGACAATGTTCAACTGGCCAAACAGGCGCGGAAATTCACCGACAAAGCCCGTCAGCGGGCCGAACAGGCGCTTGCCGTCACGCGCCAGGCGGAGGAAAACGATGATTTCGTCCGCCGACGGATCGAGGCGACCGATGACCTGATCGCCGCGACGCAGGAAAAGCTGACCGGCGATTCGCCGCCGGAATTTCGGGTGATGTTCGACTCCGCCCGCGAAAAACAGCAACGGGCGCGGGAATTCCTCCAGAGCCGCCGCCTGAAAATGGCTCTGCAGATGACTCTGCAGGCCCAAAAGTCGCTGAACCGGATCCTGGATGGACTCGGCCTTCAGGAAAAAGCGCAAAGGGAATATGACGCCCTCCAGGAACGGTACCTGTCGTTGAGCCGGCAGACCGCCGCCAGCGACCATCCGGAGGCCGACGCCCGCCGCCGGCAGGCCGAACAGATGCGATCCGAGGCCGAACAACAGGCCGCCGACGGTCGCTACGCGCAGGCCGAACGGACCCTGCGGAAAGCGGTCGAGATTCTTGCCGCCCTGCAGCAATCCGCCGATGGGCCGCAAATGATCGCCGCCAGCCTGGAGGAATTGACCCGTTGGGCCGATCGTCTCGCCCCCCAAGTCCAGACATCGACCGACCCGAAAGCCCATCGGCTGTATGATGCCGCCCGGGATCATCTGACCCAGGGAGCGGCTTTGGCGCAACAGGGGAACTACGAACGGGCCGCCAAGCGGCTGCAGGCGGCGCGACAGACCCTCTCCGAACTCTCAAACATAGTGGAGCAATAGGAACCAAAGTTTGTCGGCAGGATGCCCGAAAACGGCCTTTCTTCTTCTTCTCTTTCTCTTGTCTCTTGCGGGGAATGCCGGTTCAGCCCCCCGGTCCTCCGCCTCCGACTGTTTCACGGCCGGCGGGGGTGTGGAATATCAGGTCATATCCCAGCGCTATTATGAATCGGTCATCGACACCTCCACCCTCGACCCGATCGAATTCTGGAAATCCTCCCGCGATGAAGTCAACGAAATGATCCTCCGTTCCTTCCTCGGGTACCAGCATCGACGACCCCAATCCTCCCTCGATATAACCGCCACCGGCGACCTGTCCCCCAGCCGCTTCCTCGGCGGCGGGGAGCTGGCCTGGAGCCATGGCCGTCCCGACGCCCGCCTGGCCCTCTTCAGCCGTTTCGAAAACCGCTCCCCGATAGCCGATGACGACAGCCGCTTCCGCGACGGCTACAACCAGTTCCGCACCACCCTGTCCGGCGCCCAACGGCTCTCTCCGGCGGTCCGCCTGACCTCCCGGGTTGGCTATGAGTTCATCGCCTACCAATCCGAACCATCAGCCGCCGATTCCGTCGTCTTTCTTTCCTATCTCTATGATTACTCCCTGCTGACCGGCGAAATCGGGGCCGAATTCGGCCGCCGACTGACCGCCCGCCTCCTCTATGCTCATCGACGAGTCCCCGATTCGGCCGCCGCCGGCTACGATGGCTGGCGCGGCCAGCTCGAATACCGGCGGTATGGGCCGACCTTCAGCCTCGCCCTGACCGGCGAGATCGAGACGAAAGATTACCCTCGGCCGGGGGGACGAAACGATTTCCGGGCCGGCCATCTGGGACTCTCCGGCCTGAAAGAGCTCGGCCGCGAGTGGGAGCTCTCCTTCTCCGCCCGGCTTCACGAGTACCGGTATGATATCCCGGAACTGGCCATGACCGATTACCGGCTCGGCCTGGCCGCCGTTAAACTGACCCGCCCCTTGCTCGGTCTCGACCTCGGGCCGATCGCCCGGTTTGAATTTCGGGATGAAACCCCCGTCGAGGCGCTCTCCGATGACTACCATCAATGGGAAACCGGACTGGCCGCCGGGGCGGTCGGCTGGGATGATTTCATCCTCGAGGGGGAACTGACCTTCGGCGCCCGGTTATACCGCGGCGACGGCGACAACCTGACCTCCTACAACCTCGTCTCGGCCTCCCTCATCGGCGTCGGAAAGGTCTGGAAAAACCTGTCGGCGACCGTCGTCTTCGACGGCCTTTTCGAACGCCATCCCCAGGATCGCGACGATGTCGATTACCTCTTGTCCAGCATGGGTTTAAGCGTCCGCTTCTGACCCCGTCCTGTGCAAACTTTGCGCCAAAAAACCGCTTGACAAATCGGCCGAATATGTTACCATGCAATTGTCTAGGGATTCGTTGTGTTTTTGCGCACCTTAGTGAGTTTCAGTTCGCACCTTAAGTAGCTTTACTTTGGTACCAACCGAAGTACTGCCGTTTACATGCAGCTCTTACAAAAGACCTTTTTACTAAAGTACTGAAAAGAGGTACTTCTGTGAAACCACATCAAGCCCGTTATCCTCTGCCTCCTCGCTTTGCTTCCTTGAGGGATATCTGGCTTGGGACCTATTTAAAACCAGAAGAAGAGGTTTTAAGTAAAAAGGTGACTTCTTTATGGTATCCAACCGGGTACCGTATGGAACTAAATTTAAAGGAGCAATGTAATGAAGCATAACAAGCTACTTACATTATCATTGCTGGCCTCGTTTCTGATCCTGATCTCGGCCTCCTTCTCCTACGCCGCGAATTCGGTTACCTACGGTTCTGCCGACGTCTGCCCCATGCCTGCTGGTGCTAAGGTTTACATTCCCGTGACGGTTGCCAATGATGCCGCCCTGGCCGCTCTCGACATCGTCGGGAAAACGGTGACGCTGACCAACGGCGTCACGGTCAAGGTCAACGCGGTCGTCTTTGACAACCTGATGAGCGACGTCAACGTCCTCGATACCCGCTATCCTATCGACCTCGTCGGCGATAATTTCCGCTTCGGCGCGGTCAAGGTGGCTGGGGTCGACTTGGCCGTTGGCTCCGGTCGGATCGCGACGCTCGAGTGCGAGTTCGTGTCCGACTGTTTGCTCGGTTCCGCCGGCATTGAGGCGGCGACGGCCGATTTCTGCGGCACCGACGTTTCCACGGCCTTTGTCAGCGCGGCCGCGGTTGCGATCACCCCGACGGTCAATGGCGGCGCCATCAACGTCGTCAACCATGCGCCCTCCATCACCTTCTGTCCGGATGATTTCGAAATCTACTGGAACGGAGGTTCGGTGAGCGTCACGTTGACGGCTGATGATCCCGACCTGGCCTGCGGATGCGATGCCCTGACGTTCTCCCTGGTGAGCGGCATTGGCCAAATCACCGCCGCCGGCAAGTATACCTACGCCGGCGACAGAGACGACATCGGCTGCAACACCGTCGTGGTCCAAGTGGCCGACGAATACGGCGGCACGGCGACCTGCGAGTTCAACGTCGACGTGTTGAACTATGCCCCGATCTTCACCGGCTTCACCGCCGGCACGGAGACCATCGCGTGCGGTGACACCGTGTTCACGTCCTGGGATCTCGATTTCCACGTGTTCCCGATCGTCACCGACCCCGACATGGGCCCGCAGGCTCTGACCTACACGCTGCTGGAATGGACCGGCGGCGGCGATGCCCCGATTCTCGATCCGAACACCGGTGAACTCTCCTGGGATCCGGCGTTCGATTCCGATTACTGGGGCAACCACACGGTGACCGTCATCGTCAACGATGGCGCGCCGCTGGATGAATGCAACCGGTGGAACGCCGATACCTGCAGCTTCGTGCTGCACGTGGTCGGCTTCGCCGTGTCGGTCGAGAAAGTCCACGATGCGATCCAGGGTCATCAGACCGAAGTGTCCGTCTATCTCGATTCCGCGATGATGGGCATGTGGACGTATACCGAGGACTTTATCGGCGGCTTTGACATCCTCCTGGCGTATGACGCTTCGGCGTTGACCTTCATCACCGCCGAACCCGGCGCGTTGCTGGAAGAGTTCAACTGGGAGTATTTCACGTATCGGTATGGTCCCAACGGCAACTGCGGCGACGCCTGCCCGTCCGGCATGGTTCGTCTGGTCGGTATGGCCGAAATCAACAACGGCGTTCAGAGTTCCGACCTGATTACCCATCCCGGAGAGTTGGCCAAGCTAACGTTCCTGGTCACGAATGACCGGACCTTCGAATGCCAGTATGCCCCGATCAACTTCTACTGGTTCGACTGTGGTGACAACGCTCTGTCGGATGTCACCGGTCGCTTCCTGTATGTGGGCGACAGTGTGCTCTTCTTCGAAGGCACGCCGTACCCCGAAGATTCGTGGCCCTATGGCTTCGACGGCGCCGAGCCGAATTGCTGGGATACCCTCCTGATCGAAGCGCAG
>JAAZOE010000448.1 GCA_012797915.1 Candidatus Zixiibacteriota bacterium
CAACCCGCTGCCGCGGCTGGTTTTAAGGCAATACTATCGGGAACGGGAGAAGGCGTGCGATGATCTGGTGCTTTCCGGCGGCGTGCGCGATGTCGATTACGCCGGTCATTTGATGGAAATCGGCCGGTCGGCGGCCGCCGTCGCCTGGCCGGCGCCGGCTGCTTTGGCCGGGCAACGGCCGTCCGATTTCGAAAGGAGACTTATGGATATTCTGAATATCAACAAACGGCGCGGGCCGATAACGGCCGGCATCAGGATCTTGGTTGTCCTACTGGCCGTTTCCCTCATGGCGCCGTTGGCCGTTCTGGCCGGCAAACCGTCGACGGTCCTCGCCGGCGGCGTTTCTCCGGAACAACAGGAAGCGTTGGTGACGGTGATTAGCGATTTGTACCACGCGCTTTCCGCCGGAGACGATTTCCAATCGATCCGCGATCGGTTCCTGAGCAAAGACTATTTCGATCGCCCGGAACTGACCATGGAGAACCTCGACCGACGCGAATGGGACACCGTCATCAAACGGATGACCGCCATCGCGGTCAAGGAAAAGCTGAACATCTACCCTCGCGTCAGTGTGTTGATAACCGCCATCCGTCCCGAAAACGACCGGTATCTGCTGACCGAGAGACTCAACCTGACTGCGCCCGGCGTGAATGGCGGCGAAGTCCGGATGGTCGACAATTACGAGCATCAGATCGAAATGGTGAAGGAAGACGGCAAGTGGAAAGTGTCCCGGTATGATGACGGGGTGAGCCTCATGTGGATGGATGTTGACAATCCCTATGGACCGATCTTCCTGTTCTGGGTGCATGAGCAGAACAAAACGACGACTCCGCTGGGTTCCTGGATCGCCAAGGTCCTGCCGGCGTCGATACGGGAAGAAAACACCCCGTTTCTGAAATTCGTGGTGGAGGAATGACCGATGAAAGCCCGCCGTATCATGATCAGCATGGCAGTATGCCTGATTTGTCTTGGCGGAGTCGCCGATGCCCAGCAACCGACGGCGCAGTCTCCTCCTCCTACCGGCCCATACCTCGGGCAGACTCCGCCGGGGATGACTCCCGCTCTGTTCGCGCCGGGGATTGTTTCGACCGAGGCGCATGAATTTTCCTTCACGATCTCGCCCGACGGCAAGGAGATCTATTTTACCCGCAAACATCCGGAACTGAGAAACCGCATCATGGTTACCCGGTGGGAAAAGTCCGGCTGGACCACTCCGGAGATGGCTTTCAAAGCCAGTGACGATGAGGGGATGGAACCATTCCTGCCGCCCGACGGCAAGACTCTCTTTTACCAGACGTGGCGGCAGGCTCCCGAGGCGACCGCGCCATCAATGGATATCTGGACCATCACCCGCACCGGCAACGGCTGGAGCGACCCGGTACACCTTGGGGCGCCGTTCAATCCGGGCAAGTCGATGTATATCGGCATGGCCGCCGACGGTACGGTGTACACGACCGATATCTCGGGCGGGATGGGAACGGGTTCCATCGTGGCCACTCGCCTGAAGGACGGAGCCTATGAACCGTTCACGCCGCTGCCTTCGTCCATCAATGCCACCGGACGCGAAATCTATCCCTGCATCGCGCCGGATGGAAGCTTCCTGCTCTTCACGAGAATCAACGATGATAAAGTTCCCGGCCTTTATGCTACTTTCCGCACAGCGGCCGGTGCCTGGAGCGAACCAAAGAAACTCGACTTGGGTCAGAAGGCGGCCTCCATGCCGAGCCTTTCGCCCGACGGCAAGTATCTCTTCTTCACATCCATGTCGGAAAAGGCCGAGGGGAATATCTTCTGGGTCGACGCCAGGATCATCGAATCTCTGCGACCGAAACAGTAAGAAGGGGGGTCCCGCCGACGGGACCGATCTGATCCTTGAAGGGAAGGCAAGATGAAACAACCCATGCTCATCGTTGTCGTGTTGGCCGCCGTATCGGCTTTCTCTTCGGCGCCCGGTTACGCTTCCGCCATTTTCGATGCCGTCGCCGCCGGAAATATCGCCGAAGTCCAGAGGCTCATAGACAGCAGCAAGGCGGTCATCAACGAGATCAGCCAGCAAGGGATGACTCCCCTCATGCTGGCCGCCATTCGCGGCCACGGCGAACTGATCGATCTTCTGCTTGATCATGGGGCCGACGGCGCCCAGCGGCACCCGGCATTCGGCGGTGTAGCCGATATCGTCTTCGCCACCGAATGCCGGAAGGGACAGGCGCCGAGCATAACCCGGCGATTGGTGAAACGGAGATTGCCGTTCGATCCCAATGCCGCAAGCGCTTTCGGCTTGACCCCTCTGCGTTTGGCTGTAGCCATAGGAAACGTCGCCGCCGCGGCATGGCTTCTGGAGCAGGGAGCCGATATCAATCTGATTCTTCCCAAAGACGGCCGAACCCCGTTGACCGATGCCGTCTTTCGCAACCGGCCGGAAGTCGCTCAACTGTTGCTGGACAAGGGAGCCGATGTCGCCATCGCCGACAACGACGGCAATACCGCTTTGTTGTTTGCCATCAAGTCCGGCAACGCCGCCCTGGCAAAAAGCCTGCTCGATCACGGCGCCAACCTCGGCGACCGCGATCGGTATTACCGCCGTAACGCCCTGCATTGGACGGCCATCAAGGGGCACCCCGATATGGTGCGACTGCTTTTGGAGCGGGGTGCGGATGCCATGGCGACCGATTCTCTCGGTAGAACGCCCCTGACATATGCGCGTCAATACGGCCACCGCTCGGCCGAAGCCCTTCTGCAGAGCAAATCTACGTCTTCGGTTGATACTCCTTCTGTTGTTTCTTCCGGCGATATCACCCGTCCGCTGAAACCGGGCGAAGCGACCGCCTGGTATCTAAACAACCGCGGCTGGGTGATTCGCACCGCTCGGCAGACACTGATCTTCGATTCGGAAGAATTCCGCCAGGTCCGGCCGCCGGAGCCGTCGCTGGCCAACGGTTTCCTGTCTCTGCCCGAAATATCGGCCGATGAGGTTTATGCGTTCTATACCTGTTTCCACGGCGATTCCGGCGAACTGGAATATATCCACCGACTCGAGGATTCTCTGCCGAAGGTCGCGTACATCCACAATGTCGATGACCCCTGGCGCGGCGCCGGGCACAGCGTCTATCTCGGCCCCGGCGAACATAGACCGGTCGACGGCGTGACGGTCCACACATTCAAGACAACCAGCGATGAATCCATGCCGATACTGGCGTATCTGGTGGAAGCCGACAGCCTCACGGTCGCCTATATCGGTTTCGCGACCGATGACCCCACCGCCTTGGGACAGGCGCTCGATTCGATGGCCGTTATCGCCGGGGAGATTGATATCGCCTTCCTGCCGATCCCCGAACCGGGCGCGATCGACAGTTCCGACGTGAAAGCCTTTGTGGAGAAACTCCATCCGCGCTCCGTATGCCTCCTCGATCCGGACCGCCGGGAATATCTGTTTCCACCCGTCGCCGCGGCCGTCGAGAAATGGGGAATCAATACCTCCGTCTTTTGCGCTCAGAATCCCGGCGACCATTTCCTCTACCGATAGGGGCGATAAATTTCCGCTTCGCCGGGATAATTTTTCGACTTCGGTGCCTGAAAAGCGGATGCGCGAAATCTCATCACCTCGTACATTCCCTCCGTAGATACTGAATCCGGCATGCCCCAAAACGGCATGCCCCAGCAGGAGGATATCGTTGAATAGTCTCCCCCCTCCGGATGTGATGTACCGGGCCTTGGTGGATCGGGACACGACCTTCGAAGGGATTTTTCTCGCCGGCGTCAGGACGACCGGGATTTTTTGCCGCCCGACCTGCCCGGCGCGAAAGCCGAAGGCCGGGAACATCGAGTATTTCGCCACCGGCAAAGAGGCGCTCCTGGCTGGGTATCGCCCCTGCCAGCGTTGCCATCCGCTGGACCGCGACAAGCCGGCGCCGGAACTGGTCCGCCGGTTGTGCGCGATCGTCGAGCAGACGCCTTCGGATAAGATTTCGGAAAGCCGGCTTCGCTCGATGGGAATCGATCCTTCCACCGCCCGGCGGCAGTTTCAACGATATTTCGGCATGTCCTTTCAGGCCTACTGCCGGATGCGGCGGATCGGTTCGGCCCTCCACGAAATCAGAAACGGCGAAAGCGTCATCGGCGCCCAGATCGATCATGGTTTCGAATCGGCCAGCGGGTTCTGGGAGGCGTTCAAGCAGGTGTTCGGCGCTCCGCCGAGCAAGGCGGAGCAGGTCGCCTGCCTTTTCGCCCGCTGGATCGACACGCCGTTGGGGGCGATGCTGGCGCTGGCCGATGATGACGGTCTCCACCTGCTGGAATTCGTCGACCGCCGCGGATTGGAGAACGAAATCCTCGCGCTTCGCAAACGTCGTCGCTGTTTTATCGTCCCCGGCGCCAACCGGCACCTCGATACCATCGCCAAAGAGCTGGCCGCCTACTTCGATGGTTCCGGCGTGCGGTTCACGGTGCCGCTTGTGCCGACCGGGTCGGCGTTCGAACAAGCGGTGTGGAAACTTCTGCAAACGATTCCTCCCGGCAAGACCCGGTCGTATGCCGACATGGCTCGCAGGCTGGGCAAACCCAACGCCACCCGCGCGGTGGGGCGGGCCAACGGCCGCAACCCGCTGGCCATCGTCATCCCCTGCCATCGGGTGATCCGCTCCGATGGTTCCCTCTGCGGCTATGGCGGCGGCGTCTGGCGCAAGAAGTGGCTGTTGGACCACGAACGACGCATGATGCAACCGAAGGG
>JAAZOE010000449.1 GCA_012797915.1 Candidatus Zixiibacteriota bacterium
ATGAATCACGAATTTGTCCATGTGTCTCCCGGTATCTTATACTGGTCTCCCGTCCATCAGTTTGACGGATTATGGGGACGGTTGTCAAACGCTGATACATTTCCTTAAGCTTTCCCGCACCTCGGTCAAGAAGCGGATCACCTGCGGCAGGCGGTAGTCCGGATAGGTCCATTTCAAGGGGGTAAACGTCTTGTTTTCGTAGAGCAGGGAGATTTCACCGAAGATGCCGTCCCCCAGATAAATCCGATGGGCGAAGTTCTTGGTCGAGGCCAGCGCCAGCCCGGCCAGACCGACCGTTCCGGGATCGATGTTGATTGAGCGGCCGCCATCCGGCCGGAGGAACAGCCGTTCCAATTCGTTGGTGAAGATCTTTATTTCTTTGAGACGGTCCGGGGCGATCGGTTCGGGAAACGATATGAACCGCCGTTTGAGGTTCGGCCCCATCTCCCGGTCGTAGTAGGTGGTGCTGGTAAAATCGAACTGGCCGGTGTCATGCTCGACCGGACCGAACCGTTCCGCCATCGCCCGGACCGCTTGAACGCAGGCGGCCGGGTCGCCGTACAGCAGACCGGCGATCAGCATGACCGGTTCAATCTTTGCCGGGGCGGACATGGTTCCTCGGTTTGTCGCCGGGACAACGGTTGAGGCACAGGCCGCAAATCGCCTGGCCGAGGTTGTTTTCCCGCGAGAATTGGAGCACTTTATCGCGGCATTTGTCCAGCTGGAAATCATCGACTCTCTCGCCGATGGCTTCCGCCGGGCAGTGTTTGCGGCAGGCGCGGCAGGGGCCGCAGTCCCCCTCATGGACCGGATCGGGTTCCAACTCCAGATCGGTCAGAAGGGTCGCCAGCCGCAGGCGGCTGCCGTAGAGCGGGCTGACCAGCAGGTTGTTTTTTCCCCGCCATCCCAGGCCGGCCTTGAAGGCGATTTCGCGGTGATTGAGATGGCCGCGATGCGGGTACTGGGGAAGAAGGCGGGAAGCCGGAATCGGCAGAGCGTCATGACCCCAGTCGGCGATTCTCTGCGCCAGAATATAGATGATGGTGTCCAGTTGGGCGTTGGTTATCCGGTAATGCGCCTTGTAGATTTCATTGGGGCGGTTGTCCAGCGTGTCCAAAACGGCTCGCTGCAGGGCGATGCCGACCGAGATCGCCATCGGGAGTCTTTCGGCCGCGCCTTTGATTTCCGGGACAAATGCCTCGGCCAGCTCCCCGACCCGGCAGACCCCCATGACCGACGCCCCCCGGCGTATGGCCAGACTCTGCAGTTCCTCTTTGACTTTCCCGGCAACCATCCATATATAGTAACCGTGTGGAATCGTCGGTGTCAACAAAAAGGGTGCTTGGGAAGGCATTGACCATCTGTCGGTTGCCGCGCTGACGGGGTGCATGGCGGATGGGGCGAAATCAGGGAACAAATCATTGCCGACCCGATTTAATTATCCTTGGGAAGGGTGGTTGGCGGCGGAAAATGGTACGCGGCCGCCCGACAAGCGGTAGAGAGGGATTATGAATTTCGACAAATACACGACGAAAGCGGCGGAAGCGGTCCAGGGAGCGATGCAACTGGTCGGCAAGTTGTCGCACCAGACCATCACGCCGCTGCATCTGCTGTTGGTGCTGGTGGAACAAAAGGGCGGACTGGTGCCGACCATTCTGGAGAAGATGGAACGGCATCCGGAGATGGTCGTCGGGCAGATCAAGGAGGAACTCAAAAAGATTCCGCCGGTCTCCGGCGGCGGCGGGCCGTATCTGGCGCCCGAGACGCAGAAGGTGTTCGATCAGGCTGAAACCGAGGCGGCTCAGTTGCGCGACGAGTACATCTCGACCGAACATTTGCTTCTGGCCCTGGCCGAACGGCCGGAAGTATCAAAAATCATCAACCTGACCCGCAACGAAATCCTGAACGCGCTGGCCGGGATTCGCGGCAACCAGCGGGTGACCGATGCCGAGCCGGAAGAAAAGTACCAGGCCATCGAGAAATATACTATCGACTTTACCCGGCTGGCACACGACGGCAAGATCGATCCGGTCATCGGCCGGGACGATGAAATCCGCCGGGTGATGCAGATCCTGTCCCGCCGCACCAAGAACAACCCGGTGCTGGTGGGGGAACCGGGAACAGGCAAGACGGCTATCGTGGAAGGGCTGGCCCGGAAAATCGTCGAGGGGGACGTGCCCGAGACGATTAAGGACAAGCGGCTGTTATCGCTCGATCTGGGACAGATGATTGCCGGGACCAAGTACCGGGGGGAGTTCGAGGATCGTCTCAAGGCGCTGATCAAGGAAATCGAATCGTCCCATGGGGATATCATCCTGTTCATTGATGAACTGCATACCATCGTCGGGGCGGGAAGCGCCGAGGGGGCGATGGACGCCGGGAACCTGCTCAAGCCGGCGTTGGCGCGGGGGAAACTGCACACCATCGGGGCGACGACGCTCAAGGAATACCGCAAGTACGTGGAAAAGGACGCCGCCCTGGAACGGCGCTTTCAGCCGGTCATGATCGAGGAACCGTCGATCAAGGACACCATTTCGATCCTGCGCGGGATCAAGGAAAAATACGAGGTGCATCACGGAGTCCGGATCCGCGACAACGCCATCGTGGCGGCGGTGACCCTGTCGGCGCGGTATATCACCGACCGGTTTTTGCCGGACAAGGCGATCGACCTGATGGACGAGGCCTGCTCGGTCCTGCGGATTGAAATCGACAGCAAACCGACCGAGATCGACCGCCTGCATCGCCGGATTCGGCAACTGGAAATCGAAAAGCAGGCGCTGGGCAAGGAAAAGGACGATGACTCGAAAGCCCGCCTCGGGGAATTGGAAAAGGAACTGGCCGAGCTGAACGAACAGAACCAGGGGCTGGAACTCCGCTGGCGGCGGGAAAAGGAGATTATCGAACAGATCAAGCATCTCAGCGCCGAAATCGACCGGCTGAAGGAGGAGGCGGCCCAGCAGGAGCGGGCGGCGAATTTGGCGCGCGTGGCGGAGATCACGTACGGCTTGATTCCTCAACAGGAAAAACAGGTCAAGGATCTGAAGGATAAACTGGCGGCGGTTCAGAAGGATGGCTCGATTCTCAAAGAGGAGGTCACCGAGGAGGATATCGCCGCGGTGGTTTCCCGCTGGACCGGGATTCCGGTGGCCAAGATGATGATGGAGGAAACCCAGCGGCTGGCGCACATGGAAGAGGAACTGGCCAGGCGGGTGGTGGGGCAGAAAGAAGCGATCAAAGCGGTGTCGAACGCGGTGCGGCGGAGCCGGGCCGGTATCCAGGAAGAGGACAAACCGGTGGGATCGTTTATTTTTCTCGGGCCGACCGGGGTGGGCAAGACCGAACTGGCCAAGGCGCTGGCGCAATTCATGTTCAACGACGAGAAGATGCTCATCCGGATCGACATGAGCGAGTACATGGAAAAGCATGCCGTGGCGCGGCTGATCGGTTCTCCGCCGGGGTATGTCGGGTACGAAGAAGGGGGACAGTTGACCGAGGCGGTGCGGCGGCATCCGTATACGGTGGTCCTGTTCGATGAAATCGAGAAGGCGCATCCGGAAG
>JAAZOE010000450.1 GCA_012797915.1 Candidatus Zixiibacteriota bacterium
ATTAACTCATCATTATGGGAGTCCGGTTATGACAGGCAAGCTGTCCTCACCGAGAATGTGTTTCACTCCAAATTGAACTACATCCACAACAATCCGGTAAAGGCCGGTCTTGTGGCTTCTATTTGCGACTGGCGATGGTCGAGTGCCGGAGACTATTTGGCGGGACAACGCGGTCGTGTGCCGATATGGAAAGATTGGCTTTTCTGACCCTGCATTACAACAAGAGTGACAAGCCGCAGGGTCTCGATCCGCCTCCGGCGGATCTATGACCCTGCGGAACATGAAAGGATGCTCTTTGCATTGTTTTGGTTGCCGGCGGGGTTTTCGTCCGTCTCCGGCGGACTAGCGCCCCGTTGGACAGTAATAGGGCCCGCGGGGTCCCGGCCCGCTGCAGGTCCGCCGCAGGCGGAAGACCCCGCGGTGCATCCTTCAATCACACGAACTTACGCCGCGCCGCCCACCGCCTCCTCAAGCATGATCCGATGGTATAGCTTGCAGTACACCCCTTCCTTCAGGACCAACTCGATATGACCGCCCCGCTCGACAATACGGCCCTCGTCCAGAACGATCACCTCGTCCACCTTCTCCAAGGTCGCCGGGCGATGGGTGATCAAGAAACAGGTCAGATCGGGCATGACCTCATGCAGGCTGTCCCACAGACCGGCCTCGGTGCCGGCATCCAACGCCGAGGTGCAGTCGTCCAGAATCAGAATCTTCGGCCGGCCCACCAGCGCACGGGCCAGCGCCAGCCGTTGTTTCTGCCCCCCGGAAATCGACATGCCGCGCACGCCGATGGTCGTGGCCAGCCCATCCGGAAACGCCGTCAGGTCCTCGCGCAACTGGGCCACGTCGATCGCCCATTCCAGCGTCTCTTTGCTGATTCCCTCGCGATGGAACCGGATGTTGCTCTCCACCGAATCCGAAAATAGAATCGGGTCCTGCGGTACGTAGCCGATATACTTCCGCAGATCGGCCAGGTCGTACTCGCGCAGGTCGCGGCCGTCGAGCAGGATCCGTCCGCCGGTCGGGTCGACCAGACGCGGAATCAGCCGCGCAGCCCAGCTCTTGCCGGACCCGACCCGTCCCACCAGCGCCACCCGCTTGCCGGGCTCGACCGTGAAGTTCAGATCGGTCAGGATATCCCGCTCCATGCCGGGCAGGCGGAAATGGACCTTGTCGAATTCCACCCGCCCGGGCGGGGCGACCGGAATCGACCGCTTGTTTTCTTCGGCAACGATCATCGGCGGGTGATCCTCCAGCTCCATCAGCCGCTTCATCGACACCGCCGCACGCATGCCGCGTACCAGGAAGTTGCCGACATCGAACATCGGGTACATCAGAAACAGCACGTAGGTGTTGAAGGCCACGAACTCGCCGATCGACAGCGATCCGCCGATGACGTACCAGCCCCCGGCGACCAGCACGATCACCGTACCGAACTGCCAGATGTACATCCACAGCGATTCGATCACCGCCCCGGTCTTGACCGCGGCGATCTCGGCCGCCTGCCGTTGGTCGGCCACTTCGGCGAATCGGGTGCGCTGATCTTTCTCACGGCAGTAGGCCTTCACCACCCGGACGCCGGAGAAGCAGGCTTCCATGGTGTCGTTGACCGCCGAGATTTTCTTCTGCAGAAAATCGTACCGCCGGTTCATTCGGGTCGAGCTCTTGACGTACACGAACACCAGAAGCGGCAGGGTGCAGACGATCCAGAGCGTCAAGGCCGGGTTCAGCGAGATCATCATGACCAGACTGAAAACGATGATAATCAGCGCCTCATAGAACCGGAAGATGCCGCTGCAGGAAAACCAGGACAGCTTCTCGGCCACATCGTCGGTCATCCGGGTCACCAGGTCGCCGGTGTTGAAGCGGTTGAAAAAGTCCGGCCCCTTGTCCAGCACCCCGGAAAAGGATTCCTGCCGGAACTCCCACTCCAGCCGGATGTTCATATACGCCCGATGTCCGATCGTCAGGGTGTGGGCGACCACGTCGCCGAAGGCGAAGACGATCAACAGCAGCACATAGGCGCCGATCCGCCCCTGGGCCAGCTGGTCGAACCAATCGGTCACCCAGGGCAGGCCGGTCGGTTTGACCGCGCCGGTTCCCAGCAGGTCGAAGATGTTCTTCACGAACAGCGGCTGCACGACCATGAACGAGGCGGCCACGGGCGTGAACGCCAGCAGAAAAATCAACGCCCGCTGGTGACCCCGATAATACCGCCACAGCCATTTCGCGTATCTTAGCATGCCCGCTTCACCTCCTCTCCATTACCGGCCGAAAACTGCAGCTTGCACAGTTTGGTGTAGTAGCCGTTCCGGGCCACCAACTCCCGATGGGTCCCGCGCTCGACGATCTCTCCCTCGCGGATCACCAGGATATGGTCCACGTTGAGAATCGTGGCCAGCCGATGGGCGATAATGATCGACGTCCGTCCTTTCATCAGAGCGGCCATCCCTTCCTGAATCAGCCGTTCGGTTTCGGGGTCGACCGAGCTGGTGGCCTCATCCAGTATCAATACCTGCGGGTCGAACACCAGGGCCCGGGCGAACGACAACAACTGCCGCTCCCCGCGGCTGAGGTTGGCGCCCCGTTCCGACAGTTCAGTCTCGTACTGCTTCGGCATCCGGTCGATGAACCGGTCGGCCGAAACGGCGCGGCAGGCCTCGACCACGCGGGAGCGATCAAAGCCGTTGGCCGACAGCGACACATTGGTCGCCACCGTGCCGGGGAAGAGGAATATGTCCTGCAGCACCAGCCCGAATTTGCGGCGTAAATCATCGGTGGTGATGTTTCGAATGTCGACACCGTCAACCAAAATCCGTCCCTTCTGGATGTCATAGAACCGCAACAGCAGGTTGATCACCGTCGACTTGCCGCCGCCGGTCACCCCGGCCAGGGCGAACCGCTGCCCCTTGGGCACCGTGAACGACACGTCTTTCAAGACATAGTTGCCGTCGTTGCCATACGAAAACCACACCTTGTCGAAGGTGATGGCCGATTCCAATGACGGCCAGACCACCGGCCGAACCGGTTCGAGAATCGATTCCTCGGTTTCCAGCAGATGGAAAATTCGCTTGGCCCCGGCGATCGCCTTCTGCACCACTGCGATTTCCTCGGCGGCCATGTGAATCGGTTCGAAAAACATCCGCACGTACCCGATGAACATCACCAGCGTCCCGAGGCTGACCTGGCCGACCCCTACCCAGCGCGCGCCGACATACAGCACCAGGGCCATGATCACAGTCTCGACAAAGAACAGCAGGTTAAACATGGCCACCACCGACAGCTCCGCCTGAAGCTGCGGCCGATATTTGGCCCGGTTGATCTCGTTCATCCGCCGCCGCACCTGCCGGCCGCGGTTGAAGATCTGGATGACCGGCACGCCCTGTAGAAACTCGGTCAAGGCCGCGGTGACGTCGGCCATCCGTTTACGCACCACCAGGTACCTCGGCGTCGTGATCCGATGATAGGCGTACAACACGACGGTCATGATCGGCAGAAACAGGCCGACGATCAGGGCCAACCGCGGCGAGACGGCGAACATCCAAACGAACATCCCGAAGATCAACAGAACCGCCCCGGCCAAAGTCACCACCGTATTGGTGAACAGCATCCGCAGCGCCTCGGTATCCGACTCTACCCGGGCCATCAGCCGCCCTGTGGGGTGACGGTCGAAGAACGAGATCGACATCCGCAGAACATGGGCGAACAGGCGCTTGCGCAAGGCGGTCATCGTTTGCTGGCCGATAATCTCCATCCGCACCCGGAACAGGTAGTTGATAACCAGGAAAAGTCCGGAGCTGGCCACGTACAATCCGACTGTGACCAGCAGGCCGCGGTAATCGCCGGCCGGGATGTTCACGTCGATGGCCCGGCGCATCAAATTGGGACCGATCAGATATAACCCTTTGGAGACGGCCAGCAGCGCCAGGCAGAATAATAGCCAGCCGCGGTACGGTTTCAAAAGCGGCAACAGCCGCCGCAGAGCGGCGCGGGAACCGACGCCGTCATGATGGTCGTCATCGGAATAGGCAGAGACCATGTCGTTTCTCCCGGGGCCGCCGGATAAACCGGCGGCCGTTTGATATTCCGTTCCGCCGGGCAGAGCACACAAACAAAAACCCGCCGGACCAACAAGCGGTCCGGCGGGTGGAAAGTTCCTTCACCATCGGGTCGCCCCTCACAGGCATCCCCTCCAACCGCAGGACCACTCCTTGCGAGTGAATACCGGATTCGTCAAATAGGAAATCATCGTAATCATAGTGACGACAGTACTCCTCGTGGTCTTCAGACCGTGGCCAAGCCGATGTACAGAAGCAGGCTCATCAACAACCCACGCAAAGGGTCCTACGGATGCGATAGTTAACGTATACAAGCTATATCAGTTTCGCCCGCTGTCAAGGAAATTTTGCCTGCCGTAGCCTTCGGTCAAGACTTGCGACTGGGCAACCCGCTTTCCGGCAGGCTGATAGACTCTAAAAACTGCGGCCTGCGTCACCTAGTATTCGCCTCGTTTCGGGACGATGCAGATCATGACGAAATCCTCGCCGCCGGGATTGGAATACTGGTGTTTCGTATTCGGCGGCACGAAAGCGAAATCGCCGGCGGCTAACGGTCGCTTGGCCCCGTCGATCTCCAACTGGCCCCGCCCGGAAATCACGTAATTGACATGTTCCCAGTCGTGCTCGTGGTGGGGGGTATGGCCGCCGGGGCCGAGGGTAAAGACCCGGACGATATGGTCCTCCCACCCCTGAGGCGGCCCCAACGGTACCTGTTTGCGGACGTTGGCGATGCCGTCTCCTTTCATCTCCATCTTTTCGATATCATGCAGGTTCTTTATATACATCGTCTCCTCCAAATATCCCGCGGCGCAGGGCCGCGAAGCAGGCGTATCCTGAATGATACGCACGACCGGGTTCGATGATGGTCCCGATTATAATAAACCGCCCCTCGGCTATCGAGCGGGCGGTTTCGTATCGGTATCCTGTCGTTTGGCCACCCGTCATTCCGTCAGACGCAGCGGCATGAGCAGGCAGATAAAATCCTCCTTGGCCACGTCGGCGGCGTAGATGATTCCGGCCGACACGGCGCTGGATAGCTCAAACACGACTTCATCGCCGTCGATTTTCCCCAGAATGTCGGTTACATACCCGGCATTATATCCGATCTCTATCGGCTCTCCCTTGTACTGACAGGGCAGATTTTCCCGCGCTTCACCGCCGACATCTGCATTGGTCGTCGACAGCGTCAGCACCTCTCCCTTGATCGAGAATTTGACCTGGTGGGTCAGGGAATTGGACAGAATGGCCACCCGTCGGACCGCGGAATGCAGTTCTTCCTTGGAAATTTCCATCCGTTTATCCGTGCTGGCCGGTATCACGGCACTGTAGTTGGGGTACGGACCCTCGATCAACCGGGAACTGAGGACCAGCTCACCGAGATTGAAAATTATCCGGTTTTCCTCAAAAATCACCCCGATCGTGCTGATGCCGACCGGCAGGAATTTAACCATCAAATCCAGCGCCTTGGGTGGGATAATGACGTCGTCGGAGGCCCCTTTGAGATTGCCGCTTTCGGCCGCCACGCGGGCCAGGCGGTGACCATCGGTGGCCACCATAATCATCCGATCACTGCGCGTTTGCCAGAGGACGCCATTGAGAGCCGGGCGTGTTTCATCATGGGAACAGGCGAAGGTCGTCCGGCGAATCATCATCGCCAGCGTCTCGGCCTCGACATTGACCTGCTTTTTCATATTCACCGCCGGCAGTTCCGGGAATTCATCGGGCGAAACCGCGCCGATCTTGTAGCTGCCGTTGGGAACCTTTAGCTCGATCCGGTTGGCTGTGCTTTCGAAGGTAATCTCCGTCTCCGGAAGCTCCTTTATGATATCGAACAGCATCCGTCCCGGCAACACACCCGATCCCTTCTTGGACACTTCCGCATCGACCGAGACCGTAATAGTCACATCCAGATCGGTCGCGGATATTTTCAACTTGGCATCCAGAGCTTCGAATAAAATATTGGAAAGAATTGGTAGGGTCGACTTGGCCGGAACGACATTCAGCACCGCCTGAAGAACATGGGTCAACCGGGACTTGGGCAGCGAGAATTTCATTGAGGGCTCCTCCAGAGATTGTTTCTTCCACACGACATTCTTATTACTTCTTTCATATATCATAAAGAAGTAACTATTATTATGCCGGTGGAGATGTGGAAAACACCATTTCTATTACTCCAACCGATTGTCCTGTATATATATCACAGGCCCCATCAGCATACGACGTTGTTAAAAGGAATGTCAATATCTGTTTTGTCATCCAAGTGTTACGCACACGCTTCCGATGGTTTTGGGTTATCAACAGTCATGTGGTGTAATTGTCCATATCCTGTCAACACTATACTCCGACAGCCCGTTTCACCTTATCCAGGCGCTGCCGGAAATCCGGATCTTTGGTTATTAACCGCTCCACCAGGTTGCAGGCATGGATAACGGTGGAATGATCGCGGCCCCCGAAGGCATCGCCAATCGCTTTGAGCGAACAACCGGTCAGCGACCGGCAGAGGTACATCGCCGCCTGCCGGGCCAAGGCGACATGCTGGGTCTTCAGTTTGGCCGACAGCGCTTCTTCTTCCACTTCGAACTCCTGGGCGACTTTCTTGCGGATCACGGAAATACTGACCGTCGGACGATGATGACCAAACGTATCCGACAGCACCTTCCGGGCCAGTTCCAGGGTGATCTCCTGTTGCCGAAGCGAGGCATAGGCCAGCAGCCGGATGAGACTACCCTCCAGTTCCCGAATATTGCTGGTCACCGAATCGGCGATGTAGGCCACCACGTCCTCGGCGATGAAAATGTTCTCGCTTTCCACCTTGCGCCGCAGGATGGCGATCCGTGTCTCCAGATCGGGCGGCTGGATATCGGTCACCAAGCCCCAGGAAAACCGGGACAACAACCGCTCCTCCATTCCCTTGATATCCTTCGGCGGACGATCCGAGGTCAGCACGATCTGCTTGCCGGCGTTGTACAGGGCGTTGAAGGTGTGGAAGAACTGCTCCTGGGTCGATTCCTTCCCGGCGAAAAACTGGCAATCGTCGATCAGCAGGATGTCCACGCTGCGATAGAGATTGATGAAGTCGGTGATGGTGTTGCTGGAAATGGAGTTGATGAAATCGGAGGTGAACTTTTCCGAGGTCGCATAGATGACCCGTTTGGCCGGCTGATGAGTCAGGACATGACAGCCTATCCCCTGAATCAGATGCGTCTTGCCCAGCCCCACCCCGCCATAGATATAGAGCGGGTTGTACTTGGTCAGCCCGGGGGCCTCGGCCACCGCCTGGGCGGCGGCGTACGGGAATTCATTAAAATTTCCAACCACCAGGTTGTCGAAGGTGTACCGTTCGTTCAACATGCCGGACTGAAGACGGACCGGGACCGACGGCTTTTCCGGTTCACGGAGAACCGGGCTTTCGCAACTCTGATGAGGCAGTTCCAGCTCAACTTGGGCTTGGTCGTCCTGATCGACCAGAAACTTGTAAGGGACCGGTTGGCCGCAGATTTGGGCCAGCGCTTCGGCGATCAGAGGGGCGTAATGCTCTTCGATCCATTCCGCCACAAAACGATTGGGGACAACGATTTGTATTCCCCCGTTGCCATCGGAAACACAGCGGGTGTGCCTCATCCAAGTGGAATAAGATTGTTTTTTGATTCGATGCGAAAGGTAAACCAAGCAGTCGTCCCAGACCTTCCGATGGTCTTGGATGCTTAACATACGCTTCTACCCCTTGACCACAACGTTATCCACAGCGTTTGTTGACAGATTATCCCTTGCTTCTTGTTGATTATCATCCACTTACCGGAAGTTTGCTGTCCCGGACAAGGACTTATCAACAATGTATCATCAAACGCGTAATCCCTCGAAGTCGTTGTGTCCTTTAATGCCCAAAACATTGACCACAAGCTGTCAACATCTTTTTAACACGTTATCTTCCATCGAGTTTCACGACCAAATTATTCGACCGCTATCACCCTGTCAAGAGGGGAGGATGAAATAATTTCTCGATCCGTCTAATTGTTTCGTTTTTCGGCGGTTAAAGCTCGAATTTCTTACGTTCCCCCGTATCCCGGCCGGTAGCAAAAAGTCGACAGTTATTTTTTAATCCTGTAAGCACAAATAAGTGAATAGATTATCGGCCGACTTTTTGGCCGGGCACCGATGACCGGCCGTTGACTATTTCCACCGATTCAGTGATTTCAATCGGGGAGTATTTCCCCGCGGTCCGGACAGACCGGCTCCTATACGGCTCGACTATCGAAACGCAGACAACGACTTAGGCTGTTGTTGGACAAAACGGTCATCGTCGGGAAGCCTCGGACGTTCATCCCTGACCGAGCGCTTCCCGACCAAACCTGGCGCTTGGGACAGCTATTTTTTCTTTTTCGATTTCAGATCCGACAAGGCGACCTTGGCGAATTCCGCCTTCATCGCATCCTGAGCCTTCTTATAGACTTTCTGCAGTTTGCAGTCCGGCTCGTGCTGGCAGTCGATCGGGCCTTTGATGCAGTCATACAGGAACACCGTGCCCTGAATCGCTTCCAGAATTTCCAGCAGTTTGATTTTCTCCGGCGGGCGGGCCAGCCGGACGCCGCCGCCGTACCCGCGGACCGAACGCACCAGACCGGCGCGGGACAGGTCGGAAAGAATCTGCGGCAGGAACTTGCCCGGGATGTCCTGGGCATGGGCGATCGCCTCGGAGGTGGAGAAATAATCCTTGGCCTCCGACAGTTGCCACAGCGCCCGAATGGCATACTCGGTACGATTGTTAATCACGGTAACTCCTCCGTTAGGGGATGAGTGGTGACGGAAAAGTCCCTCGGCCGCCGCGTCGATGTTCCCTGGAAGATATCCCGATGCCGCCGGCGGCGCGATGAGAGGGGAAAGCCCATTCCCTGGGGAATGGCATAATCCCGCTAAATCCAGTTATCATAGGATTGCATTATACAACATCCGCATCCGAAAGTAAACCGATTTTTCCGCAATGGTCATATTCGTCTGGCGCCGGCCGCATCCGGCCGAGGAAACTAATTCCGCATATAATCATTGTACGACGGGCGACTGTAGATGGGCGGCGTCGGCCTCGCCCACCGGCAAGAATCGGCCCGCCATGCGGTTATGCCTATGCCGCAGGACCCTTCCCCCTTGAAGGCCGACCCTTCGGGGATCGGTACGCTCGCTACTTCGCGCACCCCACCTGCGGCGGCGGGCCGCCGCGAAACACATAGGTGATCAGATAAACCGCATCACCGACGTTAACCCTGCAGTCGGCGTTGACGTCCCCGGCCTTCATCCGGATCGGCGGCGGCCCCCCTTTGAACACATAGGTGGCGATAAACACCGCATCCCCGACATTGACCATCCTGTCCCCGTTGGCGTCCCCCAATATCCAGGTCCAGAAATCGGCCGTGTTCATACTGGTGGTGGTGTTGCCGTGGATATCGATCGCCTCCACTTTCCACCAGTAATGCGTGCTGTAATTCAGATCCCCCACCGGATACTGCGTCGTGTAGATGCTGTCATACGTGGCCACGAAGACAAATCCGGCATCGATGGCCACCAGCAGATTGTACCGCACCGAATCGCCGGGATCGGGATCGAACGAGGCCCCCCACCAGAAGGTCGCCGGCTTGTCATACACCTGTCCGTTGTCGGTGTCGGGCGGATAGTAGACATAGAACGGCGAGGGGAACTCCTCCGAGGAATTGACATAGAACGATGTCACCGCCGTCCAGTCGGAATATTCGTAGCCGTCGTAGGCCCGGGCGCTCCAGCGGTACCAGCGATTTTCGCCCAAGGGTGCATCGACGGTCCACCCGGTGGAATCGGGCTGCCCCGCGATGCCATCGGCCGAAGCGACCACATACTCCGAATCGTCGTACACCCGGAAGTCATAGAACAGCGGGTCGCTTTCGGCATCGGTGGAGTTAATCAGCCAGAGGGCGGGGTTGGTCGTGGCGATGACCGCGCCGGCCGCCGGGGACTGATGCACCGGCATGGTCGGCACGCTGTTCATGCGGAAGGACGTGTTGTACCATTCCGACCAGGCCAGGCCGTTGTGCACCCGCAGGCGGAGGTAGTATGTTGCGCCATCGGCCAGTGGCAGGTCCGCATAGGTGACAAACGTATCCGGCCCGGCAAACGGTTCCGGGTTCCACATCTCGGCATCAATCCAATTAATATCTGTGCCTATTTTGATTTCGAAACTATCCTCAGCACCGTCGACGGGACAATAATAATCCCATGAAAACACCGGGACATGATTTATAAGATTGGCCGAAGCTTCCCCCAATATATTACAGTTGTTGACGGACGGGATGGCGCAGCACCATGAGGCAACATTCACGGCAGAATTTCCGCCCGCGCTATTAAATAGCCCGCCGGAAACCAATTGACTCTGAAAGATGGTCAACGCATAAACAACAGGACCACCAACTCCGGACCCTAAGGAATCCCAAGAAATTCCATTCCAGTACGCTATATGATTTACCGCAATATCACCGGCAGCCGTGAAATGTCCTCCCGCGATAAAATGACCGCCATATTCGGTCAGATCTTCAACATAGGAACCATCGCCAGCCGATAAGCCGCCCCCTATCTGTGACCAAGTCTCTGTCAAATCATCCCATACCGCAATGGCATTGGCCGATTCACCTCCCGCGGTGGTGAAATCGCCACCTACTACTAGTTTACCCCCATGCACTAGCAAAGCTTCAACATGCTCTGCTCCTACACCTTCTCCCAAAGATGCCCATGTATTACCATTCCATGCGGCGACTCTATTTGCCTGAACACCGCCCGCCGTCCCGAATCCCCCTCCCGCTATCAGGCGCCCGTTGTACACAGTTAGCGCCTTAACTTCATCATTTATTCCGAACTCTGACCAAACTTCGCCACTCCAGGCAAAAATGCCGTGTGCACCTGCGATAAGTGTATCATTATAGACCGAAAGGGCGTAAACCATGCTGCTAATTCCGCCATCAAGTGCAGACCATTGGTTGCCGTCCCAAGCCGCAATGTTATTTGCAGGCACACCACCGGCTTCTTCGAAAGTCCCCGCCGCGATCAGCTTCCCTTGATATACGGCAAGGGCAAGGACATTCCCATTCGTACCCATTCCGAGCGCGGACCACGTACTATCGTTCCATACCGCGATTCCATTAAATGTGTTTCCTTCGATTGCTGTAAAAGTGCCACCAATAACCAGTTGATTTTGGTATACTGCTAAAGCTCTAACTGCACCGTTCATCTCC
>JAAZOE010000451.1 GCA_012797915.1 Candidatus Zixiibacteriota bacterium
CAGAGACGGTTGGCGTAATGTCCCACCCGGCCGCCGTGATTTTCCGGCAGCTGGGCTTTGGACGACAGCAGGGAGGTGAACAGGTCGAGATTTTTCATCAGCAGGTCGGCCACCGAGGCGACCGAATCGGAATCCAGCAGCAGCGAGGAGGCGGCGCTGTAGTAGCGGATGATTGTTCGGGGGGAGAGTTTGCGGGCGCGGTCGATCAGCCCGAGGTAGTCGCCGGAGATGGTGTCTTTGATGAAGATGGTGTGGAACAGGTGCTTGGTCAGCAGGTCCGCGGCCTCCTCCACCGAATCGCTGATGAGCACCCGGTAGTGGTCCCGTTCGAACAGCGACTGCAGAAGCGGGGCGGCATACATCTCGTCGGTCAAGAGCAGGACGGTCTGACGGTTTTCCTCAGGAGCGGCGGCCGGCTCGACCGGGATCTCGATTTTGTCGGTGGCGGTGGCGACGTCGGGGATTTCCAGCAGAAGGTTGTCTTTCAGGGTGATATCCCGGCCGAGGTAGTACCGGGCGATGGCCGTATCGAGGGCGATTTCCACCGCCACGTACAACTTGACCTTCTTGCCGCGGGCGACGAAATTCAGCTCGTTGACCAGATTGGTGTCGGTCGGATCGCCGCAGGCGATCATGAGGATGTTCTCTTCGGTGTCGTAATCGAAAGGGATAACCCGTCGGGCCAGGGCCACCTTCTTGGGAATCATCTGCAGCAGGAGATCGGGGATTTTTTTGTCCGACAGCACCACCCCTTCACAGCCGAACTGGATGCCCAGGGCCTTGACCAGCCCGGCCTCGTCGATATACCGGTGATACAACAGCTGGGACCCGAACTTGCCGCCGCACGCCTTCTGGCGCATGAGGGCCTCGCGGACCTGTTCCTCCGAAACCAACCCCTCCCGCAGGAGTATTTCATCGAGACGCAGCTTGGGGTTTTTTGCATCCATACTAGGCCACCACTTCTTCCGCTTCGGGTTTCGCGGCCGCGTCGTAAAACCGGGAGGGATCGGTGGCCACCCGGGCCGCCTCACGGCCGGTGATCACGCCGCCGTCCACCAACGACCGCAGATGATTGTCCAACAATTGCATCCCCTGCCGCCGGCCGGTCTGGATGGCCGTCGGAATCTGCGGGGTTTTCCCTTCCCGGATCAGCCCCGCGATGGAGGTCGACCGGACCATCAGTTCATACGCCGCCACCCGGCCGAACCCATCGGCCCGCCGAACCAGCTGCTGGGCGATGATCCCGGTCAGCGTGTCGGCCAGCATGATGCGAATCTGTTGCTGCTGCCCCGGGGGGAAGACGTCGATGATTCGGTCGACGGTCGAGGCCGCCGTGCAGGTATGCAGGGTCCCCATGACCAGCAGACCGACCTCGGCGGCGGTGACCGCCAGCGAGATCGTTTCCAGGTCGCGCATCTCGCCGACCAGGATGACATCGGGGTCCTCGCGCAGGGCCGCCCGCAGGGCCGAACCGAAGGAGCCGGAGTGCAGGCCGATCTGACGCTGGGAAATCAGCGAATTCTTGTTTTCATGGAGGTATTCAATCGGATCTTCCAGGGTGATGATATGCCGCGAGGAATTGGTGTTGATATGATCGAGCATGGCCGCCAGCGTGGTCGTCTTGCCGGAATTGGTCGGCCCCGTCACCAGTACCAGCCCGGATTTGGCTTCGGCCAGTTTGCTGACCGTCTCGGAAAATCCCAGGGCCGCCAGGTCCAGCACCTGTGCCGGAATCAGCCGGATGGCGGCCGTGATCCCGGCTTGCGAGCGAAAAATATTGATACGGAAGCGGGCCAGGCCTTCGATGCCGTGGGCCAGGTCCAGCTCGCCGGCCTTCTCGAACAGACGGATTTGATCATCGGTCAGAAGTTCGTACATCAGTTGCTTCACGTCGTCGTTGGTCAGGCGGTGATGGCGCGTTTTTTCCAGACGGCCGTTGATTCGGACCATCGGCACTGCCCCGGGAGTCAGATGGAGATCGGTGGCGTGGGCGGTGGTGACGATTTCGAGCAAGTGATCGATTCTGGGCATACGGATCCATTGTCCCGAGGTATTTCTACCGGTTCGTTTTCTCTACTATATCGGTCGAAGCGGGGAAAAAGTGAAGGGCCGGCACCTTGGTAACGACGGCTCCGTAAGGTCTTATTTTACATATGGTTTCAAGGGCCCCGCGATACCCCGGGGGTGTTTATAAAGACGGCGCGAAGACAAACCTTCGCGCCGTCAATCTCAGTTGTTCCATGGGCCGCCACGATCGACTTTTTGGCGAGCAGTTCATTGAGGGGTGGTTATTCCGACTTCTTCCCTCTTCCCTTTGGATTCGTGTCCAGCTTCCTGAATTGGCGATGGGTTTGTTTTATTCGCTTTTGTACGGTTTTTATATCGTCAGAGGGTGGCAACTCCTCGGGGAATCTGCCGCTCAGTCTTTTCATCGTGTTCCGGACTTCTTTGCCGACGTGTTCGGCGGTCGCCTCAAGTCTCTGTTGGCCTCGAATATCTTCGGCCTTTATCTTTTCCTCAGTTTGGGTGATCCTGAACAGATTGGCCGCCAGTTCGGTTTTCCCCATGTAATCCAAGGGACTGCGGCTGTCCGGGACGCCTTTCAATTGACGAAGTTGGTACAGGTTCATATTATACATGCCCCGGTAACCCGCGTTCTGAAACAGGGGGTATTGTTCGACGCCTGCATTCTTAACGATTCCCGCCAACGATCTTTCCCGCTCGGAGATTTCGCCTCTGAGTTCCACCCGAACAACGCCTTCCACATGCTCCAAGTATTGCCGCACGGATTCGGCCATCGCCGCGAAATATACTTGTGCCTGCGCAACTTGCGGCTTCTTTATGTCGGCGTTCATGGCAATCAGATGGCATGCGAAACGGGATAACTTCACGTCTTTTTCCCCGTGGATACCGGGGATATGTATAAAATTCTCCTCAATGGGGATATTCAATGTCAGGCAGACCTTTTGGGCCTTCGTTATCGGTTTTCGGAAATCCGAGAATTTGTCATATCCAAGTATTTTCATCAAATCCGACGCCAACCAATGGGTCGCTCCGTTGAAATGGGAATAACCCTCGAAGGCGGAGTTGGATGGTTCAGGATTGAAAACCTGCAGATCGTCCATAATTCCTCCCTACCCTTATTAAGGTATTCCTCTTCTTATGTCAAGCGCAAACCGGATTAACGTCTAACATGATGCCGTGGAATTGGTTCCGGGTGTTGCCGGTTTTCGTGCGTGACGGGCGCTTCCGTCCGTCACGCAACAAGTCAAAACAGAGTATTCGGGGCTATTTCAACAACACCATCTTGCGGCTCTGCGTGAAGCCGTCGGCGCGCAGGCGGTAGAAATAGATACCGCTGGCGACGCCGCGCCCTTCACCGTCGTCGCCATTCCAGATCACGCTATGATACCCCGCCGCCAGATCCTGATCGACCAGCGTCCTGACCGTCTGGCCGAGAATATTCAACACCTCCAGCCGCACCTTCCCCGCCTTGGGCAAGCCGAACCGGATGGTCGTGGTCGGGTTGAACGGATTGGGATGGTTCTGGCTGAGAACATATTGCGCCGGAATCGGCGTGGCCTTCCCGGCCAGATAATCCTCAGTCCCGATAGCCAGTTGGGCGGAGATCACGTTGTCCGGAATGGCTACCGTGGCCCCATCCGTCAGATCGACCGTCGTGCCGTCATCGAGCACCAATCGGGCGCGCATATTCTCCGGGATGTTGGTTATCCCGCCGGCCTGTACCTGTCGGCTGGCGGATTTGGAGAGGATGATATCCCAGGTCGCGCCGTCGGCGAACGGCGGACGAAGATCGATCCGTTTCAGGTCGGGGCAGTTCTCCGGCAATTGAAACGCCAGCCGGGGGCCGCCGGGAGCGGGGGGCGGCTCGGAGTAGTCATAGTCATCCTCGCCGGCCAGGGCATCGGATTTCACTCCGGCTAGGTTGGCGATATCGGCCAGGCCGCCGGAGAACAGCGCCAATTCGACCGCCCAGTCGGCGGGAGAAGACGACGCCGCCAGTTCTTTCGGCGTCGGAGGGACGGGGGAGACGGCCTGCACATAGGGATACATGATGCTCACGCCCGGTTTTTTTATTCGGATGAAGACGCCGTACCAGGCGGTGATCGTCGTGACGCTGCTGTAAGCGCTGCCGGTATAGGAATAGGCCGCGTCATCGAGCACGTCGGTCGGGTGGCCGGTTACGACCGAACCGTTGTCGTCGAACCGCACGGCGGACCAACTGATGTTGAAAGCGAACGGGTTGGCGACCTGATTCCATCCGGAATCGAGCGATACCTGATAGTAGTTGACTCCGTCGTACAGCCGGTTGGGGCGGAGGCTGTTGCCGCCGGAACCGAAGGTTTTTCCGCCGCGGGCGATCAACCAGTATCCCTTGCCGGGGGAGACGGCTCCCGAATTTGGATACGGAACGACCGAATCGCCGGAGGCTAGATAGCGTCCCAGCCGCCATTGAATCGGGTCGGGGTCACCCAGGTTGTCGACGAAAACATTGAACAGATTGCTGCTGGATGGGACCAGCGGAAGGCCGATGATCCGATATTGCGCATCCGGCATCACCGGGCTTTGCGCTTGGGCATCGGTGACCTGTATCCGGAAGATGAACGGGTCGTCGGATGCGCCGGCGTAGGTCGTCATGCCGCCCCGATCGACTTTGAAGTAATACTCCATGCCGCGCAACCCGCCCAGCATGTCGACGGTGGCCGTCGCGGTCAGCGTGTCGCCGGTGCCGGCGGTCATGGCCGTGGAGGTGTAGGCGGTCTGCCCGCCAAACCGATGGTAAAACGTGCCGGTGGCCGTGCCGGTACCCCCGGCATAGGCCACTTTCAGCGTCTGGGCCGTCAATGGCACGGTCGCCAAGGCCCCGCCCGTATAGGTCGCCGACAGGGCGGAACTGAAGACGGCGGCGATAATCCCGCCGTTGGCAACGTAGTTGGTGGAAGTCGCCACCCCCGCGCCGGTCAGCGGAATATATCCGACCCCCCCGTAATTCGTCGAGGAGGACGTTCCCCCGCCGCCGACGACGTTGCCGATGGTCATCTTATAGTTGGTGCTTGACGCCTGGCCCCAGACAAGACCGGCCGAAAGCATCAAGCAGAGCAACAGCGGAAGCCATCGAATCCTTTTTATATTGGTGGTCATCTGATCTCCTTCGTTCGTTTCTATTCCGCGTTTCGACAGTGCTACAGCCCGTAGACATATACGAGGAGCATTCCGCCGAAACTGCTGGTTTGAAACAGCTCCGGAACACCACACGCCGTAACGACGGTCGTAAAGGTATTATAGTAATAGGAATGGCCCGTTATCGTAATCTCGTAGCGTTGCGCGCTCGAGTTCCAGGAAGCGGTGAAATTCCCTGTGCCTGAAACCACAGAACCAGTAGGACCGATATACCCGAACGCGATCGGCGCGGACGGACTAGTCGATCGAAAAGTGACGAACTGGAATCCATAGGTCGATTGAATGCCTCTTGTCTGAGTACTTATGGAATACGGGGCGGAGGCGATTGTTTGCCGCGGCGTCATGGCCTCGCCGCGAACCGAAATCTGCATGTACCGGGTGGCGCCGGTAAAGACCGTATCCGGGATAGGCCCGATTTCCTGTGAAAAAATGCCGTTGTCGTCCGGGTTCAACTGCCAGGCTCCCTGCCATAGGGGCGTTCCCCCCGAATAGGCGGCATAGATGCCGAAAGTGACCGTGGCCGTGTCGGTGATCGGCGCCCCGGCGGCGGTCGTCAACCGGGCCTGGTACATGATGTTATTAGGCGAGGTGAAAACCGCCGTGGCTCCCTCCTTGCCGAGGGAGACGTCGTCATCTTGAGCGACGGCGGTCATCGACAGGGTGGCGATCACTCCGGCCGCCAGCATGACCGCGAACAATATCTTCTTACACATGCTCATGCTCCTTTCACGGAACGTGTATGTTCATTCGTTTTTTTCATCGTCATCCGCTTTCAGGCCGATGGTCACTTGCCCGGAGGCGGATCCGGGAAATTCGGCAGGGTGTCGAGTACACCGCCACCGCCTCCGCCGTCATCGCCGCCGCCACCGCCGGCCAAGGCCACCGCTCCGGCCACCAGGCCGATTCCCAGCACGATAGCCCACCATTTGGTGTAGAGCGGCTTGCCGCCTTCCTCGGCCGCCGCTTTCTGGGTGGCCGGGGCGATCGCCGTCGTCCGGGTCGTATCCTTCGGCTGTTCGGTAACCACCGGCTTGGGGGCTTCCGTTGTCGGCTGAGCCGGTTCCGTCGGGGGCGGAGTGGTCGTGGTCGTCGTTGTCGCCGCCGGCGCCGCGGCCGATTCCTTGTCCACCTGCTCCTGGGCCTGTTTCATCATGTCGATGAATTCGGTGGAGCTGATATCCAGCTCTCCCTTCCATTCGCGGTAGGCCTTGAACGCCTCCTTGAACTGGTCGATGACCCGGTCGCGTTTCTCGGTGTCGTTTTTTAACATCGCGAAGTACACCGCGGCCAGGAGGACGTGCGCGTCCGCTTTCTCCTCGATGGACAAGGCGGAGATTTTCAGGACATCCTGAATCTCCTGTTCCGCGCAACGGTAATTGAGCGATTTAAAACTGATCCGGGCGCTCTCCAGCGTCGGCTTGGCGCGGTCATAGGGACATGGCGAGGTCTGGGCCGAGCCAGTCGACGGCAAAACGCCCGCCTGCAGAAAGCAGGCCAGCGCCAGGACCGCCACGGCCCGAAGGAAACGGTTGTTTTTCGGCATATTGCCTCCTCCGCATACAAATTCTATTGGCGACTACTTTTTTTCCGACCAGTAGATCACCAGCGGGCAGGTGGTGACCGTTTCGCCGGGATTACCCTGCAGTTTCATCGTGCCCCGGTCTCCCCGCAATACCGCCCGCGGGCCGTCGCCGTACGGATAGGCCACGCAGGAATCCACCCGAAAACTTTCGGAGGATGCGCGGTCGACCGGCGCAACCCGGACGGCCAGGTTCCATTCTCCGGCCAGCTGCTCGAGGCCGAAAGCCGGGAACTTGGTCAGCGTTTTCTTGCGGCCGTTGAAGCTCAGTTCCAGCATAAGCTTGTTGGACGGGGGGGATAGGGCCACCTGAAATTCGACCTTCGCGGCTCCGCCGTACAGCTGGGGAAGATTGACGGTCACGATATTGCCATCGCCGCCATGGAAAGTGGACGACGTGCGGTACAACGGAAAATCGGGATGGGTCACGATGATCGTATAGGTTCCAACTCTGGTATCGAACAGTTTCCCGGCCACGACTGACTTTCCA
>JAAZOE010000452.1 GCA_012797915.1 Candidatus Zixiibacteriota bacterium
GCCCGGTGGTCGGCTCGTCGTAAAACAGGTATTTGGGCCGTTTGATCATGGCCCGGGCGATGGCCACCCGCTTCTTCATCCCGCCGCTCAGTTCCTCCGGGAATTTGGCCAGGACGCCGGTGTCCAGGCCGACGAAGGCCAGCGCCTGCGAAACCCGTTCCGCGATTTCGGCCGGCGGGCGGTTGTGGTGCATCTGCAGGAACAGGCTCAGGTTGTCGTTGACCGACAGAAAATCGAACAGGGCGCTGTTCTGAAATACGAAGGCGATATCCTTCTGGAACTCCCGGAAGGCCCGCTTGTCCATCCCGACGATGTTGGCCCCGTCGTAGGCGATGCTTCCCGCATCCGGCTCCAGCAGCCGCACCAGCGCCTTGATGAAGACCGTCTTCCCCTGTCCGCTGGGTCCCAGGATGACCATCGTTTCGCCGTCGCGGATATCCAGATCGATCCCCCGCAGAACCGGCTGACCGTCGAAACCCTTCTGTAGTCCCCGGACCTCGATCATAAGAGCAGTTTCCCGAAGTAATAATCGATGATCACGATGGCCACGGCCGAGACCACCACCGCCTTGGTCGAGGAATCCCCGACGCCGCGCGCCCCGCCGGTGGTTTTCAAGCCGAAATAACTCCCGACCAGCGCGATGAGCACCCCGAATGCCACCGGCTTGAGCACGTTGCCGAAAACCATCTCGAAATTTTTGTAGCCCATCTTCATGCCGTCGACGAATTCCTGCGTCGTGGTCCAGTCGCTGATGACGCAGGAGACGAAAAAGGAGCTGAACATGGCCAGGAAATTGGCGAAAATGGTCATGATCGGCAGCATGATCAATCCGGCGACCACCCGGGGCATGACCAGAAATCCGACCGGGTCCAGCGACATCGTCTCCAGCGCCTCCACCTGCTCGGAAATCTTCATACTTCCGATTTCGGCTGCCAGCGATGCCCCCAGCTTCCCGGCCAATACCAGCGACAGGATAATCGGGCAGAGCTCGATGATGCTGCTTTTGAAGATGGTGTTGATGACGACGTACCGGGGCAAGAGCGACGTCGTCTGATAGACCCCCTGCACGGTGGCCCCCAGGCCGACGAAGACCGCGATGACCGAGGTGATCGGCAGGGTCTTGACCGAAAAACTGTACAGCTGCTCGATCAACTGCCGGCGATAGAACCAGATCGATCCCAACGACCGAATCGTGGCCACAAACAGAGCCGAAATTTCATACACGGCGGTGAAGAAGTAAATCCCCTTCTCACCCAGCCGTATGTATCGTTCCTGGCTCATCGATCCCCAACCATCCTGCCTGTCACACGGACAAGAAATTGAAAAACCAATATAGAAGAAATTATCGCTATTTCAAGGATTGTTCCCCGAAACATCGGTTGACTACCGCCGCCATCCTCCGCCAATTCGTCGGAGGGATGCCCGTGTATTCGGTTGCGGGATAATATGGTAGGTGAAATCTCGCCATCCCGGTCCGGTTTTTGGCTTGACGATGGTTTCCAAAGCGGTCAATATTGTCCGCATAAGGGAGTACCGGGGGGGAAACCACCGTATTCGAGAGTAACGTTCGCGCGACAACGGCGTGATAATCGGGAAAGGAGCGGCCATGAAGAAATATCTGGCGGAACTGATCGGCACCTTCGTGCTGGTTCTGTTCGGATGCGGCAGCGCGGTCATCGCCGGCAGCCATATCGGCTTTCTGGGCATTTCGCTGGCGTTCGGCCTGGCGGTGCTGGTGATGGTCTATGCCATCGGCAGTATCTCCGGATGCCATATCAATCCGGCCATCACCATCGCCATGCTGACGGCCGGGAAGATAAACGGCAAAGACACCGTCTTTTATCTGCTCGCCCAGTTCGTCGGCGCCCTGATCGGCGCCGGAGTCCTGATGGCCATCGCCACCGGCCGGGCCGAGTATGCCGTGGCCGTCAACGGC
>JAAZOE010000453.1 GCA_012797915.1 Candidatus Zixiibacteriota bacterium
CAAGTCAAGCTGCCCGGCGCACACCCTCTGCCCCAAGATATCTGCCCCGTGTGCCACCCCCAAACTCGTTTGGGGGTGTTTATCACCACATCGTGGATACCCCAAATGCAAAGGGCGCCCACCATACCGTGAGCGCCCTTTGACCTCCAGAACCCTTGCAAACTATCTATTCGTACAAATCCTTCAACGTCAACTGCAACGTCTGCGGCTGGCCGTCGCGTTCGATACCGACCGTGTAGGTCGTCCCCGGCTTCTCCCGCAACATCTTCTTGATCGCCAGCACCCCGCCGAGGTAATCCACGCCGACCCCGTTGAACGAGGTGATGATGTCACCGACCTTGAACCCGGCCTTTTCCGCCGGCGTGCCCGGCGAGGCGAACACGACCTCGATCTTGTCGTCCGCGTTGGCCCCGGCCATCAGGCCGCTGTTGTCGCGCGGAAACACCCGGTCGAAATCGGCTCCCTTCTCGACAATCACCTTGCCGTGCTTGTAATCGAGATACAGCACGAAATGCCGCAACAGTGAATTGCCGATATTGCCGGTCAAAAACGCATCACCGAACGCCCCCGATCCCTTCTCCAGCGTGACCGTGACCAGCGGCTTCTCCTTGACAAACCCCGCGAACTCGATCGTCTTGAACTGGCAGGTGCGGTGCGGCGATGATCCCCCCGCGCCGAACCCGAGACCATCGACCCCTTTCATTGTCAACAGGCCGTTCTTCTCGGCGAACGGATACAGAAACGCCATCCCGCCGGCGCCGAGATCCAAACTCCACAACCCGCCGTATTTTCCATCCACCGTCACCGGCAAATCGAATCCCTTCTTGGCCACCGGCGCATCCAGCACCACGCCCGGGCCGTTATAGACGAAGCTGTCAACATCATAGAACGACAACTTCTCGTTGGCATAATCGACCTTGGTGACCACCCGCGACAGGAAATCATACCCCAGGATTCCGGCAATATCCAAGCCGGTCCATTGATGCAACAACGGCGCGATATCGATCACCGCCGCCTTCTGCTTGTCGAATTCCAGTCCCGGAAGCACAAACGGCGGCAGATCGGCGAACGACACATCCACCAACTGCCCGGCGCCCTGTCCCTTCATCGACCCCTGCGTCTCGATCTTCGCCTCCCTGGCGAACGCCGCATCGATCACCGTTACGTCCGCGCCGGAATCGAGCACCCACAACCGCTCCTTGCCGGCGATATTCACCATCAGGTAAATATGATCCTCGATATACCGGAACGGAACATCCACGGCGTCACGGCCGTTGACGAACCGGAAATCCTTCACGTCCGCCGTCGGCGGCTCGAACAACGATACCTCCACCGGGACATTGACCTGGACCGTGGTTATCTTGACCACCTGCTTCATCATCGTCGGATATTCGACCGACTGCTCCTCGAACGGCATCCACACCCCCTCGACCTGCCGGAAATCGAAATACCGCGTATGCGTACTGCCGGCCGCCTTGATCGTGATCACCTGCACCTGCCGCATCGAGGTCGTGTCGATATATTGCCGCACGGTGTCCTGGTTGATGGCGTTGGTCGTTCGAACGACGTAGCAGGTCGCCCCGCCGACCGTGTCGGTCCCCTCGTACGCCAGCGTGAAATTCTTGGAGTTGCGGTCGAGGAATTCATACTCGGCGGTCAGCAGTTTGACCTTGTGGTCCTGCGTCGACCGCTCGTCCTGAAGCGTCTGCACCTTGCCGTTCGGATCGACCACCCAACCCCACTGGCCGTTGTCCCCGGAGGTCTGCTTGAAAATGGTCAGGTCGACCTCCTGACGGCTCTTGATCGGCGACTCGGCCCACTGTTTGAACGTCCCCTGCAGGCCGGTCCCCTCGATTACGATCGTCCCCTCGATATACGAGGTCTTCATCGCCTTGATCTTGTCCAAACCGCCGGTGGCCTCAAAATGACGGTTGAGAATCTGGTATGGATCGTCCATGGCCCCCTGCGCACTAGTTCCCAGCGTCAGAACGGCCGCCGCGATCACTGCCACGAGTAATTTCCTTTTCATAATCATCACCTATCCTGAAATGTCCCTGTCCGATACTGTCACTATCTATCAAATACGGCCGAAAAGCAACATGGTTTCGCTTCTCCACGGTTTACCGCCGATTCCTGTTGGCTTTCCGCCTCCCGCACCGTATTTTACCGGCGGCCCGAAACGGGTCCGGATGATATGATAAACGTCCATATCAAAAAAATCGCCGGGGAACTCAAACTCCAGCCCGGCCAGGTGACCGCCACCGTCCAACTCCTCGATGACGGCGCGACCGTGCCGTTCATCGCCCGCTATCGCAAGGAGGCGACTGGAACCCTCGATGAGGTCCAGATCACCGCCATCCGCGACCGGATCGGCCAGCTCCGCGAACTGGACAAACGGCGCGAGGCGATTCTCAAATCCCTCGAAGAGCGCGGTCTCCTGACCGATGAACTCAAAGCTGCCATCGATGCCGCCGAAACCATGGCCGTCCTCGAAGACATCTACCTGCCCTACCGTCCCAAACGCCGCACCCGGGCGACCATCGCCAAAGAACGAGGCTTGGAACCGCTGGCCGAACTGATCTTCGCCCAGGAGGATATCGACCTGCTGAAAGAGGCCGCCGCCTTCATCGATCCCGAAAAGGAAGTCCCCGATATCGAATCGGCCCTGGCCGGCGCCCGTGATATCATCGCCGAATGGGTCAGCGAGGACGCCGACGCCCGCGCCAGGATGCGCGCCCTGTTCACCGATCGGGGGATCATCTACAGCCGGGTTATCGAGGGCAAAGAACCGGATGGCGCCAAGTTCGCCGATTATTTCGACTGGCACGAACCGCTGGCCAAATCTCCCTCGCACCGCATCCTGGCCATGCGGCGAGGGGAGACCGAGGGGATTCTGTCTCTGAGCATCGAGGTCCCCGAAGAAGAAGCGCTCGGCATCCTGCATACGATCTTCGTCATCGCCGATAATTTCTGCTCCGAACAGGTGCGGCTTGCCATCGAGGACGGCTACAAACGACTGCTGGGCCCCTCGATGGAAACCGAGATGCGCGCCGACTCGCGCCACAGGGCCGACGACGTCGCCATCAAAGTCTTCGCCGACAACCTCCGCGAACTGCTGATGGCTCCGCCGCTGGGGCAAAAAACGATCCTGGCCATCGACCCCGGTTTCCGCACCGGATGTAAAACCGTCTGCCTCGACCGCCAGGGGCAGATGCTCCATCATGTCGCCATCTATCCCCACGATGAGGAAGAGAGGCGCAAGGAAGCCGGCAAAGTCATCCGCGATCTTTGCCGCAAATTCAAAATCGAGGTCATCGCCATCGGCAACGGCACCGCCGGGCGGGAAACGGAAAGCTTCGTCCGCGACCTGAACCTGCCTTCGGATATTTTAGTCGAGATGGTCAACGAATCGGGCGCCTCGGTCTATTCCGCCTCCGAGGTCGCCCGCGAGGAATTCCCCGACCACGATGTCACCGTCCGCGGAGCGGTGTCAATCGGCCGTCGCCTGATGGACCCTCTGGCGGAACTGGTCAAGATCGAACCGAAGGCGATCGGCGTCGGTCAGTACCAGCACGATGTCGACCAGACCGCCCTCAAACAATCCCTGGATGACACCGTCATCAGTTGCGTCAATGCCGTCGGCGTGGAAATCAACACCGCCAGCAAACAACTGCTGACCTATGTCTCCGGTCTGGGGCCCGCGCTGGCGCAGAACATCATCGACTACCGCAACGAGCACGGTCCGTTCACATCACGCGAGGCATTCCGCAAAGTGCCGCGTCTGGGACCGAAAGCGTTCGAACAGGCGGCCGGGTTCCTGCGTATCGCCGATGCCGCCAATCCGCTCGACCGCAGCGCAGTGCACCCGGAAAGCTATCACGTGGTCGAGAAAATGGCCGCCGATCTGGGCTGCACCGTCGCCGACCTGATGGCCGACGACAACCTGCGCCAAAAGATCAAGCTGCAAAATTATGTCTCCGGACCGGTTGGTCTCCCGACCCTCCAGGACATCATGGCCGAACTCGCCCGTCCCGGTCGCGACCCCCGCCCGAAATACGAACCGTTCCATTTCGATGATTCCGTCCATACCATGGAGGATGTCCGCCCCGGCATGCGCCTGCCGGGGATCGTCACCAACGTCACCGCCTTCGGCGCCTTCGTCGATATCGGCGTGCATCAGGACGGCCTGATTCACCTGAGCCAATTGGCGGACAAATACGTCAAGAACGCCTCCGAAGTGGTGAAAGTCCATCAGCGGGTGATGGTTACCGTCCTTGACGTCGACCTTGAACGCAAACGCATCTCCTTATCTCTCCGCACCAACCCCCGCATAATATGAATGCATGATACCTTTGTTGTAGGTCAGGAGCCCTGTGCTCCTGACTATTACTGGTCATGCATTCTCTTTGAGATAAGGCAAAGTGATTTGCTCTATATGCGGATCACATTCAATGGCAAATATTTTTCTGTACCATTTGCATGCGAGAGCAAGAATAACGTTGCTCGATAATAAGACGTTTTCATATTGTACTGGATTTTGTCCATAATTGATTTGGCAGGGCAAATCATTGTCAAATGACATGTACTTTTCTTGTAGATAATATGGATTACTGTGACCCGCATCGCTATGGAGAGAATATGCCAAATAGAGATCAGTAACCCCTGCAATGTCGGCGGCAGTTTTCGCTGATAAGCGTTTCAACTTACGTTCGTTAATCTCACGAGTAACTTCTTCTTCCCAAGAAAGGACTTCGCGTCGCGTAGCCTGGTCAAAATATTCTGGCTCGTTCTTTGCAATATTAATATTTCTTCTTTTTTCTAGCGTATGTTTGCAAAGATAGTTTTTCAACGCTTCGTCATCCCTGTCACATGCTCCCATATAAAATAGGGTTTCGAGGCTGGATCGTACTATGATTTCACCTTGGATTGTCCACCCTTGATCGCAGAGTAGCCTTATAGCATGAGCATCATCAATAATCTTTGCAAATAATGTAGCGACTACTACTTCTTTGACTCGATTATTATTTATTGAAGCCTTTTCAATGATATCGTCAGCATGATTTAGGAAATCATCGGAATCACTGATAATCTGGCTGCGTTTTTTGCCAGCATACTCTGGCTCTGGCTCTATAGGCTCTGATGCAACCATTTTCCGGTAGCCGTCAAGCCACTGGCGACCTGACCTACAATTTAACCCGCTATTCCACCGTTACCGACTTGGCCAAGTTCCGCGGCTGATCCACGTCACATCCCCGCGCCACGGCGATATGATAGGCCAACAATTGCAACGGAATCACCGACAACAGCGGCGTGAAAATCTGTTTGATCGGCGGCACATAAATCACATGGTTGACATGCTGGGCGATCTCCGTATCTCCCTCGGTCGCGATGGCGATCACGTGCGCCCCCCGCGCTTTCACCTGCTCGATATTCGACATGATTTTGTCATAGATGCTGTCCCGGGTGGCGATCACCACCACCGGCATATGCTCGTCGATCAACGCGATCGGGCCGTGCTTCATCTCCGCCGCCGGATACCCCTCGGCATGGATATAGGAAATCTCCTTCAGCTTCAGCGCCCCCTCCAGCGCCACCGGGAAATTGGCCCCGCGGCCGAGGTAGAGGAAATTGGTATGGCGATGATGCTTCTCGGCGATATCTTTGATCTGTTCCTCGGCATCCAGAATGGTCTGAATCTTTTCCGGCACCGACCGCAGCGCCTCGATCATCTCCCGTCCCATGTTGACCGAAATCTTGCGCAGCCGTCCCAGCAGGATCGTCACCAGCGCCAGGACCATGATCTGCGAGGTGAACGCCTTGGTCGAAGCCACGCCGATCTCCGGCCCGGCGTGAATGTAGACGCCGCCGTCCGACTCCCGGGCGATGGTCGAACCGACCACGTTGACGATCCCCAGCGCCTTGGCCCCTTTCCGCTGGGCCTCGCGCATCGCCGCCAGCGTGTCGGCGGTTTCCCCCGACTGGGAGATGACCAGTACCATGGTGCCTTCGTCGATGATCGGGTTGCGGTACCGGAATTCGGAGGCGTATTCGACCTCCACCGGTATCCCGGCGTACTCCTCGATCATGTATTCGCCGATCAGGGCGGCGTGATAGGAGGTGCCGCAGGCGGTGATGATCACCCGCCGGATCTTGGACAGGTCCTCCAGATGGTCGGTCAGGCCATTGAGCCGCACGGTCCCTTCGTCATAATTCAACCGTCCGCGGATGGCGTTGCGAAGTGTTTCGGGTTGCTCGAAAATTTCCTTGTGCATGAAATGGTCGTGCCCGGCCTTTTCGATCATCTCCAGCGTCCAGCCGATCTCCTCGACCTTGCGGTTGATTACTTCCTTCGCGATGGTCGAAATGGCGTATTCGGAGGCGGTGATGGTCGCGATCTCCTTATCCTCCATGTACACCACGCGGTTGGTGTGGCGAAGGATGGCGGCCACGTCGCTGGCCACGAAATTCTCCCCGTCGCCGTTGCCGATCAAAAGCGGCGCGCCGTTGCGGGCGGCCACGATTCGGTCCGGCCGACGGGCGTCGATCACGGCGATGGCGTACGTCCCTTCCACCTGCGACATCGCCATCCGCACCGCCTCGGTCAGGTTCCCCTCGTAGCACATGCTGATCAGGTGGGCCAATATCTCGGTGTCGGTCTCGGAAACGATCCGGCACCCCTTCGATTCCAGAACCCGGCGAAGCGACCGGTAGTTCTCGATGATGCCGTTGTGGACGACGGCGATGTTGCCGCTGGAATCCATCTGCGGATGGGCGTTGATATCGGTCGGTTCACCGTGGGTGGCCCAGCGCGTATGGGCGATCCCCAGCGTCCCGACGAACGTTTTATCCGTCAGCAGATTTTCCAGGATCTGCACCTTGCCGGCGGTCTTCTCGTGAATCAACCCCTCCTGTTCGATCAGGGCGATCCCCGCAGAATCATACCCGCGATACTCCAGGCGCTTGAGACCCTCTATCAAAATCGGCATGGCCACCTGCCTGCCGACATATCCGACTATTCCGCACATGGCTTCTTCCTTGTTATCGTAACGCCTTCTGCACCATCCGGACCAGCCTGTCGGCCAGGTTCTTCGACCGGGCTTCGACAATCAGCCTGTATATAGGTTCGGTATTTGACTTCCGTACTTGAACCCAGCCGTCCGGAATGTCGATCCGGACCCCGTCGCGGCGATCGACGGCTACCTCCCGATACGCCCCTTTCAGCTCCTTCTCGACTTTGCCTATTTTACGCTCGAACCCCGCCGGCAGCGGAGATTTCTTTTTGGTCATGACATAGGCCGGAAGCGCTCCCGCCATTTCCGACAACGACTTGCCGGTTTCCGCCAATGAAGACAATACCAAGGCGGCCGCCACCAGGGCGTCCCGGCCATAATGGCTTTCGGGCAAAATCACCCCGCCGTTCCCCTCGCCGCCGATCACCGCCTTCCGCTTCCGCATCTCAGCGATCACATTGGCTTCCCCGACCGGGCTGAGAGACACCGGACAACCGACCATCCGGGCCACGTCGGCTGTCATCCGCGAGGTCGACAGGTTGACCGCCACCGGCCCCTTCTCCCGGCGAAGATAATACGCCACCGCCAGCGCCAGGGTCATCTCCTCGCCAATCGGCCGGCCGGCTTCATCCACAAGCGCCAGACGGTCGGCATCCGGATCTCAGGCCAGACCCAGGTCGGCCTTGCTTTCCCGCACCGCCTGCCCCAACTGTTTCAGGTTTTCCGGGATCGGCTCCGGCGTATGGCAGAAGTCGCCGTTCCCCTTGCAGTTGAGCCGGATCACCCCGACCCCCATCTGTTCCAACAGCTTCGGCAGGCAATATGACCCGGCCCCGTTGATGGCATCCACCACCACCAGAAACCCGGCCTGGCGGACTTTCGGCACCGCCAGAGACTTCAATTTCAACACCGATTGCATATGCCGTTCCACGGCCGTATGGTCGCGATGGATCGACCCGAGGCGGTTATACGGCACATATGCCGGCTTGTCGGCGCCGACAATCGCCTCCAGCCGTTCGTATTGCGCTTTGGTGATAAACTCCCCGCGCGGGCCGAAAAACTTCAACGCGTTCCACTCCGATGGATTATGGCTGGCGGTGCCGGCGATCCCTCCGGCCGCCTTGTGGTCGAGCACCGACAGCTCCACCGTTGGGGTGGGGACAACCCCGATATCGACAACGTCACACCCGACCATCGCCAGGGTGGAACAAATCAACCCCGAAATATATTCGCCCGATGGCCGGCTGTCGCGGCCGACCACGACCCGGCCTTTTTTGAGAAACTGCCCGAAGGCGGCGGCGTATTGGATCACGGTCGGGGGATCGAGGGTGACGCCGACAATCCCGCGGACTCCCGATGTCGATTTCATCAGCACAGCTTTCACGATCTTCTCCTTTTCAATGAAAGCAAGATACCTCCTCCTTCGGCCGCCCGCCAACCAGTATTTTCCTTTTCCTTCGGTATCATATGGGTGGTTCATACATAAGGGAGCCGGCAGAGGGCCGACACCCTTGTTTCCAGAATAGGAAAGGAGGGGGGAATTTTTCTCAGGGACCACCAGAGTCCCGTGCCTAATGTATGTATCGTCACATTCGCCCAAAAAATAACCCCCGGTAAAAAAATTGCGTGCGATTCGTTCTTTTTCCACAACCAACGTTTGCCCCCATACCGCAAAACTGATGCCCCGGGTGCCCCGGCCCTCCTGGCGTGTTGAGAAAGTGGTTGATTTGGGGTGAACCGCCCCGGATATTCCGGAGAGTGGTTTAGTTGAGTCATCCGGCCGCGAGGGCCGGGGTTTCCCGTCCAAGATAATACTTCTCCTCCCGTTCCGCCGGTGGAATGTTGCCGATCGGTTCGAGCAGCCGACGATGGCTGAACCAATCCACCCAGATCAGCGTGGCATACTCGACGTCCTCGACGGTGCGCCAAGGGCCGCGACACCGGATAACTTCGGTCCTGTATAACCCGATGATGGTTTCGGCCAGGGCATTGTCGTAGGAATCACCCTTGCTTCCCACCGACAGGGCGACCCCGGCCTGAGGGAGGCGGTCGGTGTAGCGGATCG
>JAAZOE010000454.1 GCA_012797915.1 Candidatus Zixiibacteriota bacterium
AATGCATCATCATCACCGAAATTCCCTACCAGGTCAACAAGGCGGCGTTGCTGGTCCGGATCGCCGATCTGGTGCGGGAAAAGAAAATCGACGGCATCTCCGATCTGCGCGACGAGTCCGACCGCGATGGCATGCGGATCGTAATCGAACTGAAACGGGATGCGCAGGCGGAAATCATCCTCAATCAGCTCTACAGCCACACCTCCCTGCAGACGACCTTTTCGATCATCAATCTGGTGCTGGACAAGGGCGTCCCCAAAATGCTGTCGATCAAGCGGCTGATCGAGCTGTATATCGAGCATCGCCACGAGGTGGTGGTCAAGCGCACCGAATTCGACCTGCGCAAGGCCGAGGCGCGGGCGCATATCCTCGAAGGGTACAAAATCGCCCTCGACAACATCGACGCCGTCATCGCCCTGATCAAGAAGTCGAAATCGATTCCGGAAGCCCGAGAAGGGTTGATGGCCAAATTCAAACTGTCCGAGATTCAGGCCAACGCCATCCTCGAGATGCGCCTGCAGCGGTTGACCGGCCTGGAGCGGCAGAAGATCGAGCAGGAATATCTGGAGACGATCCGCAAGATCGAGGAATACAAGTCGATTCTGGCCTCGCGGGACCTGCGCATGAAAATCATCAAGGACGAAACCCTCGAGTTGAAGCGGAAGTACGGCGACGAGCGGCGGACCGAGATCATCGACCACGCCGAGGACCTGACCCTGGAAGACCTGATCGCCGATGAGGACATGGTCATCACCATCACCCACGCCGGGTATATCAAGTCGCTGTCGGAGTCGGCCTATCGCCGGCAGAACCGCGGCGGGGTCGGCGTGATCGGGATGGAAACCAAGGAAGAGGATTTCGCCGAGCATGTCTTCATCGCCTCCTCGCATCAGTACCTGCTGTTTTTCACCTCGACCGGGCGGTGTTACTGGCTCAAAGTGCACGAAATCCCGCGCGGGGGACGGCTGGCCAAAGGACGGCCGATTATCAACATGCTCAACCTGGGGCCGGATGAACGGGTGACGACCTTCACCCGCGTGCGGCAATTCGATCCCAACCAGTTCATCGTCATGGCCACCCGGCAGGGGACGATCAAGAAAACCTCGCTGGAGGAGTTCTCCAACCCGCGCAAGACCGGCATCGCCGCCATCTCGCTGGCCGAGGGGGACAGCCTTATCCGCTGTACCGTCACCAACGGCAACAACGATATCATCCTGGGGACCCGCAACGGCACCGCTATCCGGTTCCCGGAGGACAAAGTGCGGGCCATGGGCCGCACGGCCGCCGGCGTCAAGGGGATCACTCTCAAGAAAGGCGACTACGTCATCGACATGGTCGTGGTCAAGCGGCAGTCGACCGTTCTGTCGGTCACCGAAAACGGGTACGGCAAGCGGACGCCGGTGGACGATTACCGGGTCACCAACCGGGGGGGCAAGGGGATCATCAATATCAAATGCACCACCCGCAACGGCAACGTGGTGGCCATCCGCGAGGTGCTGGACGATGATGAACTGATCCTGATGACCAAAGGAGGGATCGCCAACCGCGTGGCCGTTTCTTCCATCAGCGTCATCGGCCGCAACACCCAGGGCGTCCGCCTGATTTCGCTGAAAGGAACCGACAAGCTGACCGACGTGGCGGTCGTGTTCGGCAGCCGCAAGACCCTGGCCGGTACCGGCGAAGAGGGTGAAAACGGCAACGGCAATGGCAACGGCAATGGCGACGACAACGGAGAAGATACCGAACAGCAGGATTTGAATTTATAGACGCGGCATCGGGTCGCACCGGAAACGGTTTTCATGTCCAATCATAAAATCATCATCGGGGACGCCCGCGACATGCGGGAGGTCCCCGATAGTTCCGTGCACCTGGTCATCACCTCGCCTCCCTACTGGCAACTGAAAGATTACGGCTCGGCCAAGCAGATCGGTTTTGACGACACCTACGAAGCCTATATCAACAATCTGAATCTGGTCTGGCACGAGTGCCGACGGGTCCTGCATCCCGGCTGTCGATTGTGCGTCAACATCGGCGACCAGTTCGCCCGGTCGGTGTATTACGGCCGGTACAAGATCATCCCCATCCGCACCGAGATTATCAAGTTCTGCGAAAGCGACGGGTTCGATTACATGGGGGCGGTCATCTGGCGCAAAGTGACCACCTGCAACACGACCGGCGGGGCGGTGGTGATGGGGTCGTTTCCGTACCCGCGCAACGGCATTCTCAAACTCGATTACGAATTCATCCTCATTTTCAAGAAATACGGCGAAGCGCCAAAGGCCGCGAAGGCGATCAAGGAAGCCTCGAAGATGACCACCGAGGAATGGAACGAGTATTTTTCCGGGCACTGGACGTTTCCGGGGGAGAAACAAAAGAAGCACCTGGCGATGTTCCCGGAGGAATTGCCGCGTCGTTTGATCCGTATGTTCAGTTTCGTCGGCGACATGGTGCTGGATCCGTTCCTCGGCAGCGGCACGACGACGCTGGCGGCCCGCAACCTCGACCGCCATTCCATCGGTTACGAAATAAACCCGGATTTCCTGAAGGTCATAAGGGATAAGCTCTACGGTAGGGGCGAGCGGGTGCTCGCCCACCCCGACATCGAATTCATCACGCGGGACGACGGCGATGTCGATTACGACGCGGCCATCGGTCACCTGCCGTACATCTTCCACGACCCGATCGCCATTGATAAGAAGGTTGACCCGCGCAAGCGGCAATTTGGCTCGCGGATTATGGCGGATACGACTGAAGGAAGGGCAATCCGAAAACCGAAATAATATTGTAAACACTATACGAATGCACGGTTTGCCGCGGAGTTCCGCGTGCGCGGGACGGGCAAAGGAGGGACAAGGCCATGAATGCCGGTTTATTAACAGCCTTGGCGGCGCTGACAACGGCCCTACTCGCTGTTTTCAGCCTAATAATGGAGAGCAGACGACATCGTTTCGCGCTTGGCGTCGACCTTGTTCTGCGCTTGGAGGACCAATTCGGAACGCCGCGTATGTATACGAACCGGGCGAAGGCCGCCCATGCTTTCCAGCAGGGAGATTACTCGCTGGCGGCAAACGAAATCGATGAAATCATCGATTTCTATGAGGGAGTGGCCTATTTCGTGGATCACGGCGCCCT
>JAAZOE010000455.1 GCA_012797915.1 Candidatus Zixiibacteriota bacterium
GCAACCGTTTCAAAGGTTCCTGGGCCAAATACTTCTTAAAATCGCGGACGAAATTACCCAGTTGTTTACCATCAAGCAACAAAAGTAAATGGATGTGTGTGGGCATAAAAATGTACGCCGGAAGTCTGGAACCATATTTTTCCAAATAGAAGATCAGGGAATCGGCCAATGTTTCATAAACACCGGGCCGATTTCCATATGGCTGACGACCGCCAAAGGATGTCGTTACGAAAAAACAAGTTTCATATTCTTGAGAGGTCAGGCGCAAACTCATTTCATGGACCATCAATGATTTCCGCGGGGTCTCACCCGCCGTTGGCGGGAAGGACCCCGCGGGACTCTGCTCTGGAACCAAGAACTTATGGTAACCCGCTGAACCCGGCAATCACATTTTTCGAAAGTCTCTATCCGTTCCGCAGGGCCCTAGAGACGCCGAAGGCGAATCGAGACCCTGCGGTCAATAATACGAGGAATCGCTACACCATCACGGTTTGGTCGCGGGCGGGACCGGTGGATAAAAGCAACATCCCCACGTTCAACTCCCGACAAATGAACCCCACGAACTCCCGCGCCTTCTGCGGCAACTCCGTATACGACGTTATTCCCACCGTCGAGCTTTTCCAGCCTTCGAAACTCCGATAGATCGGCCGGCAGTCGGGCAGACGGGCGATATCGACCGGAACGTTGTCCAGCACCTTGCCGTCCAATTCATACCCGGTGGCGACTTTGATCTCGGCGAAGTCATCGAGCACGTCCATCTTGGTGATGGCCACCTTCTCGACCCCGCTTATGCGGCAGGTGTGTCGCAGCAATACCAGATCCAACCAGCCGGTCCGCCGCGGCCGTCCGGTGACCGTGCCGTATTCGCCGCCGCGATCGCGCAGGATTTCCCCCGTGCGGTCATTCAATTCGGTCGGGAACGGCCCGGCCCCGACCCGGGTGGTGTACGCTTTCACCACCCCGACGACCTCATCGACCAGGTTCGGCCCCACCCCCAGGCCGGTCAGCGCGCCGCCGACCGTCGTGTTCGAGGACGTACAGTACGGATATGTGCCGAGGTCGACGTCGAGCATCCCTCCCTGGGCCCCCTCGAACAATATCACCGCGCCCCCCTTGTGGGCTTCTTCCAGCATCAGCGAGACATCGATCATCATCGGGCGGAGCACGTCGCGCAGGCTGATCAGGTCGGTATAGAGCTTGTCGAAGTCGACCTTCGGCGCACCGGGAAGACCGTCCAGCAGGCGGCCCTTGGTGCGGCGATGGATGTCGAGCTTGGCTTTCAGCCGGCCGTCATCGAACAGGTCGGCCAGGCGGATGCCGCTGCGGCGGACCTTGTCCTGATAGGCCGGGCCGATGCCGCGGCCGGTGGTGCCGATGCCGCCGTTGCCCCGTTCAGCCTCTTCCCCCTGATCGATGGCGCAGTGATACGGCAGGACGAGATTCGTCGCCGCCGAAACGAACAACCGGTCGGTGGTGCCGATGCCGGATTTTTTCAGCATGGCCAGTTCTTCCATGAACACGAACGGGTCCAGCACCACGCCGTTGCCGATGACGCAGATCTTTCCGGGGTGCAGGATACCCGAGGGAATCAACCGCAGGGCGTACTTGGTTCCCCCCACGACCACGGTATGGCCGGCATTGTTGCCCCCCTGAAAGCGGGCGACGATATCGGCGTCGCGGGACAGCAGATCGACGACCTTCCCTTTCCCTTCATCGCCCCATTGACATCCGACGATGATGCGGTTTTTTCTGGTCAGCTTGCCGCTTGGCGAATCCATTGCACCACCTCTTTCTTGCCCTGGCCGGTTTTGGCCGAAAAGGGAATCAACCCCCCGCTTTCATCGTCGCCGAAGACATCCCGGCGGATGGTCTTGACCGCCTTATCCAGTTGCACGCGGGTCAGCTTGTCGGTCTTGGTCAGGACCAGCAACACCGGCAGACGACGCGGGGCCAGCCATTCCAGCAGCATCCGATCATCGGCCTGGAAATCCCGTCGGCAGTCAACCAGCAGAATCAACCCGCGCAAATACGGGGCGTTCATCAGATACCCCTCGACCAGCCTTCCCCAGGAATCCTTGACCGCATGCGGAGCCTTGGCATATCCGTACCCCGGCAGGTCCACCAGGAAAAACCGGTCATCCCCCATGAAGAAGTTCAGCGACTGGGTCTTGCCGGGAGTGGCCGAGACCCGGGCGATCGGTCTGCCCTCGGTGATGGCGTTGATCAGGCTCGATTTGCCGACATTGGACCGTCCGGCGAAGGCCACCGCCGGGCGACGATCGGTCGGCGCCTTGGCGTGGTCGAATACGGACGTCACGAAACGGGCCGAAATCAAGCCGTTGGCCATCGTCGGGTCGCCTCCATTTCCATCCTGGATAATACCGGTTAAAGGTCTGCTCCGCCGGATGACGGCGCAAGGTTTTTACCGTTTCCGTCGCCGAGCCGAGGATTTCTTTTTCACCGCCACCACCGGCTTGCGCGATCGAGCAGCTTGGAAAAACTCCGGCCCGAAAATCAACCCCAGCGCCTCCTCGACCTTCTTGACCATCCGGATGCTCAACCCATCGAGCAGTTCGGCCGGAAGCTCGGCGATATCCTTGCTGTTCTTGAAGGGGACGATGATTTCCTTCAGCCCCGACCGCTTGGCGGCCAGGAGTTTTTCGTTCAGTCCCCCGACCGGGAGGATATCCCCGGTCAGAGAAATCTCGCCGGTCATGGCCAGTTTGGTGGAAACCGCTTTGCCGGTCAGGGCCGAAATCATGGCCGCCACCATGGTGATGCCGGCCGACGGCCCCTCTTTCGGTACCGCTCCCTCGGGGATATGGATATGCACTTCGGTGTTGGCGATTTTCTTCAGGTCGAGGTCCAACTGGTTGGCATGCGCCCGAATCCAGGTCATGCCGGCCGTGGCCGATTCCTGCATTACCTCGCCGATCTTGCCGGTGATGGTCAGCTTATATTGACCGGGAACCAGCGAAACCTCGACCGGCAGGATCTCGCCGCCGGTCTCCGTCCAGGCCAGGCCGACAACATATCCCGGTTCGGCCGTCTCGGGCACTTCGGCATACAGATAGACCGGAGCGCCGATCAGCTTGGCGATATTGTTCGGCTTCAGCTGATACGACCGGTATTTCTTCCGGGTAACCTCCTTGAGGGCGATCTTCCGGAAGACGGCCGTCAGTTTCCGCTCTAGTTCACGGACCCCCGATTCGCGGGTGTAATCCCGGATGATATGAATCAGGGCTTTATCAGTCAGCTCGATCTGTATCTTCTCGATTCCCAGTTCCTTCCGAATCTTGGGAATCAGGAATTTTCGGGCAATATGCGCTTTTTCGAATTCCAGGTACCCGGGCAGGCGGATAATCTCCATTCGGTCCTGCAAGGGGATGGGGATATCGTGCAGGACGTTGGCCGTGGTCAGGAAAAGGACCTCCGACAGGTCGAACTCCAGTTCGAGATAGTTGTCGGAGAAGGTCGCGTTCTGTTCCGGGTCGAGCACCTCCAGAAGGGCCGCCGCCGGGTCGCCCCGGAAATCGGCCCCGATCTTGTCCACTTCGTCCAGCAAAAATACGGGGTTGGCCGAGCCGGCCTTCTTCATCGATTGGATAATCCGTCCCGGCAGGGAGCCGATATACGTGCGGCGGTGGCCGCGGATTTCGGCCTCATCGTGGACTCCTCCCAAAGACATCCGGACGAATTTCCGGTCCAGGGCGCGGGCGACCGACTTGCCCAGGGATGTTTTTCCCACGCCGGGCGGGCCGACCAGACAGAGAATCGGACCGCGGACCTTGCCGGCCATCTTCAGCACCGCCAGATGTTCCATGATACGCTTTTTCGGCTTTTCCAGACCATAATGATCGTCGTCGAGAATCTTCTGAACCTTCCCGAAATCGGTCCGGTCGGTGGTCTTCTTCCCCCACGGGAGTGCCAGGATCCATTCGATATAGCCGCGGACGACGGCCGATTCGGCCGAATATGGGTGCATTTTGCCCAGTTTCTTGAGCTCTTCCTCGACCTTAACCTTCACCGGCTCCGGCGGGGCCAGTTCCTCCAGCCGGGTATGCAGTTCATCCATGTCCCCGGCGGTCTCATCATACTGCCCCAGCTCCTCCTTGATCGCCTTCAACTGCTGCTGAAGGTAATATTCCCGCTGGCTGCGGGACAACGATTCCCGGACGTTGCCGTCGATCCGCTGTTCAATCTTGAGGATTTCGATTTCGGCCGAGAGCAGATCGATCAGGGCGGACATCTGCTGCTTGATGGTGCTCGTCTCCAGAATGGTCTGTTTCTGCTCGTTTTTCTGCAGCAGATTGGCCGCCACCGTATCGGCCAGGCGGCGGTTGTCGTTGATGGCCGCCAGCTGGCCGACGATTTCATTGGGGATACGGCGGTTGAGGTAGACATAATCGGAAAACAGGTCCATGACCCGGCGGGCCAGCGCCTCGGTTTCGGCATCGGCCGACTCCCGCTCGTCCTCGATGACCTTGATTTTGGCCTCCATGTACCCGATCTGTTGTTCCAAGCTCTTGATTTTGGCCCGCAAGAGCCCTTCGACCAGGACCTTGAGGGTGCCGTTGGGCATTTTCATGACCTGAACCACCCGGGCCACGACCCCGATCGTGTACAGGTCGGGTTGCTTGGGGTTGTCCACGGTCGGGTTTTTCTGGGCCACCAGGAACACCAGCTTGTCCTGAACCATGGCTTCCTGCAGGGCGCTGATCGACATCTGCCGGCCGATCAGCAGGGGGTAAATCATATAGGGGAAAACGACCACATCCCGCAAGGGCAGAAGCGGCAGTTGCGGACGGATATCGATCGTTTCATTGTCGTGTCGATATTGCATAGCTGTTTCCCTTCTCGTTACGGTGCAATAACGCGACCGGTGACCGAAAAATCAAGCCGTTTAGCGAGAACCGGCCATGAAGAGTCGAACGGCCCCGGTTCCGGGAAAGAACCGCCGCCGGTGCCGCCCGGGTTGTTCGGCCGCGAAGGGTAAAAAGCTGTTGACAATCGCCTGCGGGCGCGTATATTTGGTCGCTTGAAAGGTACCTGCTGGGGGTGTAGCTCAGTGGTAGAGCATCTGCCTTTTAAGCAGGTGGTCGATGGTTCGATCCCATCCACCCTCATGATGACCGGAGACAATGCGCCATTAGCTCAGCCGGTAGAGCAGTTGACTCTTAATCAATTGGTCCGGGGTTCGAATCCCTGATGGCGCATTTTTTCTTGCCCGCCGCGGCCCTCCCCTTCGTCTTAAGGTAAAGCCGGGTTCTCCCCGGCGCCGGATCGCCCGGCCGATTGGCAAACGGGTCAGGGCCAAATTGTATTTGACATTCGAGTCCGTCATGGGTATATTAAAGCGTGAGAGGCTGTATCTATCAGTACGCGCAGCCGTTCCCCCACCCTCAGTACCCCCACAGGAAAATAACTATATACAAAATAGGAGTCACACTCTAAGGAGGAGTGCTGGTATGCGGTTCAAATTGTTTACCCTGGGGCTGGTGACCATCATCGTCATGGTCATCGGCATGCCGGCCGTCGCCAATGACGGCAAGATTCCCCCCATCATCGATCCGTCCCTGGATGACCATCCCTGGGGCGGCGACCAGATTCACCCCGGCGGCGATGGCGGTGGTCCGCTGATGGGCGGAAACCATCCCGTGCTCGGTAATTGCAGTTTCTTCAGCCGTTTGGCGTTGTCCGTGACCTGGACGACCGTCACCCAAACACTGCTCACATCCGCGTCCGGCACCACGGCGTCGTCTGCTCCGGCCCCGACCGGGACCTCGGTTCGTCGTCCGGTTGCAAAACCCGCCACCAGCGAAACGAGGAAACGGTAACGATGCGAATGGATAACGACAACAAACCGGATCTCCGGCTCGAGCTGCTCCGCCAGGTGACCTTGGCCGTGCAGCGCAAGGACGTCTCCGGCGGCCTTCGTCTGGTGGAATCGGCCAGAACGATGATGACCGACCGGAACGACGCCGCGGCCGGACGATTTCGGCGTCTGGAAGCGCAGCTGTGGTATCTATCCGGCGATTACCAGAAATCCCTCGGCTTGTCCCGCCTGGCCGCCTCGCTCTTGGCGCCGTTCGGCGAAACCGTGGATTTGGCCCTGGCCTATTACGTGGCCGGTCTTTCGCTGGCGAACCTCAGCAACTGCCAGGAAGCGGAAACCGCTTTCCGTGACGCTGAATCGTTATTCAGACGGTGTGATGATTCGGCCGGGCGCATCGACGCCGCCAACCAACTGGCCCGCGTCCATTTCATGCGCGCCGAATATCGCAACGCCCTCAAATACCTGCTGGATGCGGTCAAGCTGGCCGACCAATCCGGCGAGCGCCGGAAACTGGCCTATATCTGGGGCAACATCGGCCGCATCCACACCTTCCTGGGTAATTTCAGGAAGGCCAAAGAATCATTGACCACGAACATTGAGCTCTCCGACGAGTTGGGCGACGACGTGGAAAAGGCCAAGGCTCTGTTGTCACTGGGATACGTCGAAATGCTGGCGGATGAATATGACGCCGCCGGAGAGCATTTCGACCAGGCCTATCCGCTGCTTTTGGCCACCGACCAGAAGCGGTTGCTCGTCATGTACCAGACCTACCGCGGGGAACTGCAGACGCGGCGGGGAGATCTCAATGCCGCCCGTCATCTGCTCAATCAGGCGATCGACGGGGCCCGGGTGCTGGCGCCGGATTCTTCGCTGATGGTCGCTCCCCTGCGCCATCTGGCGGCCCTGGAGCTGGCCTGCGGACGGTTGACCATGGCCGCGCAGCTGGCCCATCAAGCCCTGGCACTGGCAGAGCGAATCGATGAGCGAATCGAGGAAGCCGCCATCCAGAGGCTTCTGGCCCAGATTATTGTCGCCGACAAGGGGGATGAAAAGAAAGCGGCGGTACTGCTGGCCAAGGCACTGGAGACCTTCGAAGAGGTGGATGCCCGGTTCGAACGGGCCGAGACTCTGGTGCTGTTGGGTACCTTGATCTCCAGCACCCCGCGCCGTCGTCTGGCCACGCTGTTCCGCGCCGCCGATTTGTATCAGCGGCTGGAGATCGCCTCCAAGTACGAAAAGACCCAGGTTCTGATCAACCAGTCGGAATCACTGGCTGGCTCCCCGACGACTCCCCCGGCGGCCCCGTCGGCCGACCGCGCCGCCGTGACCATTGTCACCGGCAACCGCCAGATGAAACGGGTCATGCAGGGCATCACCCAGGCCGCGCAATCCGACCTGCCGGTTCTGCTGATCGGCGAAA
>JAAZOE010000456.1 GCA_012797915.1 Candidatus Zixiibacteriota bacterium
CCGGGTAACCGGCTGGTCCCCGCTCCGTCATCGCCGGAAACGTGTTTACGGCGCCGGTTGCGGAAGTTCCGTGCCCGGCGCCTTTCTTTTTGGAAAATTCTCCTCGAACCAATCCGGACGAGGACCGTCGGCATTCGAAAATCGCTCCGGTTCGTCCCTAGATTCCGCTTGCACATTATTTGAACGGCCTTATATTTCAACTAGTTGCTATTTGTCAACGTGTGTTACTGCAAGGGTTGAGGACCATATGCGTACATTGCTCGTCGTTCTTCTGGCGCTCATGCTGCCGTGGTCGGCGTTTGCCTCCCCGGAACGGGTGGCGGTCGGCGCGGCCGACAACGATCTTTCCGTGCAATTGATTTCAGCGGACGATTCGCGGACGGTATTGCGGATCGATATCGGGGGCTTTTACCGGGAACCGGTAACCATCGGAACCGAAACCTACTACGGCCTCGGCTTGCCGGAGGAGGCGCTCCTACTTCAGCGCGGGGAGCCGGCCTTGCCCCGCATCTGTCGGAGCCTGATCATTTCCGACCAGGGAACTCCCGAGGTCAAGATCGTCTCCGCCGAATATACCGACTATCCGGACTTTCCGATCGTTCCCTCCAAGGGAAACCTGCTGCGGACGGTCGATCCGGAAACGGTGCCGTATGAATTCGGCCCAGTCTATTCCGGCGACGCGTGGTACCCGACCGATCTGGCCACGGTGCGCGAACCGTTCATCCTACGGGATTACCGGGGAACCGTCCTGGAAGTGAACGCCTTCCAGTATCAGCCCCAGTCACGCACGCTCCGGGTGTACCATTCCGTGATCGTCGAGGTATCGACGAACGGTATCGGCGGCGTCAACACCTTCGACCAGCCGAAGGAACGTCGGACGGTGATGCCGGATTTCGAACAAATTTATCGCGATCGGTTCGTCAACTATCAGACCGCCGAGGATAAATATACCCCGGTGGCCGAGGAAGGGGACATGCTGATCATCAGCTACGCGGGATTCCTTGATGCCCTGGCACCGCTGGTGGAGTGGAAACAGCAGAAAGGGATCAAGACCACCCTGGTGAATGTCAGCACCATCGGCAACACTTCCACCGCAATCAAGAGTTACATTCAGAACCTGTACAACACGACCAACCTTGGGTGGGTGTTGCTGGTGGGCGATGCCGCGCAGGTGGCCACGCCGACCGCCTCGGGCGGCTCCTCCGATCCCAGCTATGTAAAGCTGGCCGGCGGCGACTCGTATCCCGACGCCATCATCGGCCGGTTTTCGGCCGAAACGGTGGCGCAGGTCGAAACCCAGGTGGCCCGGACAATCACCTATGAAAAGACCCCCGTCGGCAGCGACTGGTTCCATATGGGAACCGGCATCGGTTCGGCCGAGGGTTCGGGACAGGGCCATTACGGCGAAGCCGATTACGTGCATATCGGCTACATTCGCACTGACCTGCTCGATTTTACCTATACATCCATCGACCAGATCTACGATCCGGGAGCATCGGCGGCCCAGGTGACTGCGGCCCTCAACGCCGGACGAAGCATCATCAACTATTGCGGCCACGGCAGCACCACGTCCTGGTCGACGACGGGGTTCAGCAATTCCAACGTCACGGCCCTGACCAACGACAATATGCTGCCGTTCATTTTCAGCGTGGCCTGCGTCAACGGTCAGTTTAACGGCTACACCTGCTTTGGCGAGGCCTGGCTGCGGGCGACGCACAACGGCAATCCCATCGGTGCCATCGGGGCGTACATGTCCTCCATCAATCAATCCTGGGTGCCGCCGATGCACGCCCAGGATGAGTTTTGCGACCTGCTCTGCGCCGAAACGATGACCACCTACGGCGGCATCTGCTTCAACGGCTCCTGCAAGATGATCGACCTGAGCGGCGCCGACGGTATCGAGATGTACGATACTTGGCATATTTTCGGCGATCCGTCGGTGCAGGTGCGGACCGACAACCCGGCGGCCATCACGGTTAATCACGGATCGGTTATCCTCATCGGCAGCGCCACGGCCGCCGTGGAGGTGGTCGGGGTGGAAGGCGCCCTGTGCGCGTTGTACCGCGACGGTGTCATCTACGGCACCGCCTACACCGGGGCCGACGGCATGGCGGTCATTCCGCTGGAGGGAGAGCTTCCGGTCGGTCTGGATTTGACTCTGACCGTCACCGGATTCAATCTGATGACGTACACCGCTCCGATTACGGTCATCACGCCGCAGGGACCCTACGTGCTCTATGACGACAACACCATCGACGATGCTTCCGGCAACGATAACGGCGTCATCGACGGCGGCGAAACGGTCGTCCTGGGAATTCAGGTCGAAAACGTCGGCCCGGATGATGCGGTCGACGCTTCCGGTCAGCTGACGACGACCGACTCGTACGTGACGATCGTCGACGGCGCGGTCGATTTCGGCACGATTGCAGGCAACAACGGCACGGCACAGGTGGCGGATGCCTTCTCCTTTACCGCCCTGGCGACGATACCGGACGGCCATATCATCCCCTTCTCGTTGCTGGTCACCGACGCCGCCGACAGCAGCTGGACCAGCACGTTCACGCTGACGGCCCACACGCCGGCGGTCGAATATGTCGCCGCGGTCGTGGCAGACCAAGGCGGCAACAATAACGCCGTACTCGATCCGGGCGAAACGGTTTCGGTGATGATTACCCTTCGCAATAACGGGTCCGGCCAGGCCGATGAAATCGTCGGGATCCTGGCGGAAGAGGACGGATACGTCACCATCGGCGACGCCGGCGGGACGTTCGGGACGATCGCGGCCGGGGGCGGCACGGCCGGCAACGAGGCCGATGAATTCGGGATTTCCGCCGACGCTTCCTGCCCCCGGGGCCATCAGGTCAGCTTCACGGTGACCCTCAGCGGCGCTCGCGGGTACAGCTCGACGGTCACCTTCAACCTGGTCGTCGGCGACCGGGTGCCCTTCTTCACCGATGATTTCGCCTTCAACCAGGGATGGACCGGGATCGGCGGTTCCGGCGAATGGACCATCGGCGCCGCCACCGGCGGCGCCGGCAGCGACACCTATGGCGGACCGGATCCGGCGCAGGATCATACCGCCACCAGCGACAACGGGGTGCTGGGCAACGACCTGACCTCCGGCACCGGCGGCGACTACGCCGGTTCGCTGTCGACGACCTTTTGGGTGACCTCACCGATCATCGACTGCTCCGATTTCAACGGGGTCATATTGAGTTTCTGGCGCTGGCTGGGTATCGAACGAAACAGCTATGACCACGCCACTATTCAGGGATTCGACGGAACGAGCTGGGTGAATATCTACGCCAACGGCGCCAGCGACCTCAACGAAACCGCCTGGGGCCTTCAGGAATACGACGTCTCCGCCATCGCCGACAGCAATCCCAATTTTCAGGTTCGGTATGGTATCGGCTCGACCGACGGGTCGGGAAACTTCTGCGGCTGGAATATCGACGATCTGGCCTTGAAGGGATACGGCGAGCTGACCTCCGGCCAGATGGCCCTGCTGGACGAAGCCCTGGCCGACAGCCTGATTCCGGGCGACACGGTCACGGCGCTGATTCATGTCGCGAACCTGGGGGGCACCGGCTCGCTGCGGGTTCGCTTCGCCCCGAGCGTTTCCTGGATTGCCTGCTCCACCGATCCGCAATACGTCTCTATCGGCGACACCCTGGCCTTCCCGATTACGATCATGACGGGCGAGCTTTCCTCGGGCGACTTCTCCGGCCAGGTATCGTTGTCCACCAACGACCCGATCCGTCCGTATGATACAGTCATGGTCTACCTGCACCTGTATGCGCCGGTGATGGCCATCGCCGCCGATTCGATTTCCGCGACGGTTGCCGTCGGCGAGACGACCTCCCAGCCGTTGATCATCGCCAACGACGGTCCGGGGCGGTTGAGCTACTCCGTGGCCTGCTATATGTTCGACGGCGGGAAACGGGCGGCCGAATTGGTCGAAACGCCGGCTCCGGCCGGGATGCGTCCGGCTGACGGCGACAAATCCGACGCCGTGGAACCGTACTATAATGATGCGGTCCGCGGCATGGGCGGTCCCGATGGATTCGGTTACGGCTGGGTCGATTCCGATCAATCGGGCGGTCCGGTCTTCTCCTGGATCGACATCTCGGCCGTCGGCACGGCGGTAACCATGATCGACGATACCGCGATGGGTCCGTACCCGATCGGATTTGATTTCCCGTTTTACGAAAACAGCTATACCGAGCTGTATATCGGCTCCAACGGCAACCTGATGTTCGGTTCCGGCAGCAAGGTGCGGGTGAACACGAACCTGCCGGTGTCGACCGTCCCGAACAACCAGATCGCCATTTGGTGGGACGATCTCGACCCGGTGCATGCCGGGGCCGTGTACTACTACTATGACGCCGTCGGGCAGCGCTTCATCGTCAGTTATAACGGCGTGCCGAACTATGCCAATCCCAGCGGGACCGGTTCCTTATCCTTCCAGGCAATTCTGTACCCCAATGGCCGGATCGTGCTGCAATACGGGACCATGGATCCTGGCGCCGATGCCGATGGTTTGTCCGGCGCCACGGTGGGTCTCGAGAACGCCGCCGGGACGGTCGGGCTTCC
>JAAZOE010000457.1 GCA_012797915.1 Candidatus Zixiibacteriota bacterium
ACAACCGTTGCCGGCTCAATAATCGAGCCAATGCCGGTCGGCCAGAGTCAGAAGGCCGATTAAAACCCAGAAAAAGACCAGCGAGGTGCCGCCATAACTGACGAACGGCAGCGGCAGGCCGGTCACCGGCATCAGCCCCAGCGTCATCCCGATATTGACGACCGTCTGGAAGAAAATGATCGTCACGACACCCCAGGAGAGAGTCGCCAGGAAAGTCGACCGGCACTTGGCCGCGATTTGGAGGCCGCGGTAAATGATAAAGGCGAAAAGGGCGATGACAATCGCCCCGCCGATGAATCCCAGTTCTTCACCCAGTACGGAAAAGACAAAATCGGTATGCCGGACCGGCAGATATTCCAGCCGGGTCTGAGATCCGCCCAGATATCCCTTGCCGAGCAGTCCTCCGGAACCGATGGAAATGATCGACTGGATAATCTGGTACCCGGCCCGCAACGGGTCCCGTCCGGGATCGAGGAAAATAACGATTCGCATTCGCTGGTAGTCGGCCAGACGGTTCCAAACCAGCGGGGTCATCATGCCGAAAATCAGGTTGGCGACAGTCACGCCGACGGCGAACAACAATCCCGGCCGTCCGAGATAGAGTATGACGATCAGCAGGGCCAAATATAGTCCCCAGGCCAGCCAGTGGAAGGCCGCCACCAGCGAGATAAGCGGTGAAATAATCAGAACCAGAAACAACGGGGGCAGGCCGGAGAAGAACCATAAAGAAATGAGCAGTATGAAATAGACCAAGGCCGTCCCCATATCCGGCTGTTTGAGAATCAACATCGCCGGAACGGCCGTCATGAGCAGCGAGATGGCCAGTCGTCGTTTGGAATCGGGAGGCAGTTTGGTATAGGCAAAGAAGCGGGCCAGGGCCAGCAGGACCGACATTTTGGCCAATTCCGAGGGCTGAAAGTTGATCGGTCCAAGGGCGAACCAGCGGACCGCCCCCATGCGGGTGGCGCCAGCCACCAGAACCAGAATCAGGAGCACTAGCATGACGCCGTAGAAAATGTAGGCGATAAAATCGTAGAAACGGGGCGGCAGAGAGATGGTGGCCCAGAAGAAGACCAGGGCCATCACCAGCCATACGACCTGTTTCAGATAGTATGATCGGGCCGCCGGGTTGTCGCTGTGATATTGAGCCGAGTAGATCAGCAGGATGCCGATGATCGACAATAGGAGGGCGGCACCGACCAGTTTCCGGTCGAAATCGGGCAGGCGGAGGGCCAGCCAGGACATCGTCTATTCCCCTTTCACCACCGCCAGATCTTCCGGCACCAGGTTATGCTTTTTCAGATAGGCCATCAGGATTTTGCGTACGGCCGGGGCCGCCCAAGTGGAACCATGGCCCGCGTTTTCGACCAGGACGCAGGCGACGATTTCCGGGGCCTCCACCGGGGCCAGGCCGACAAACCAGGCATGGTCCTCACCGTGCGGATTCTGGGCGGTGCCGGTCTTCCCCCCCACCGTTACGCCGTTGATTCGCGCCCCGCGGGCCGTGCCGGATCCCCCCTCGACTACGGCCGTCAGACCGGCCCGAAGAATTTGCAGCGTCGATTCGGAGAACGGCAGAGTGAACGAGACGGCCCCCGAAATATCCGCCTCCCGGCCGTTGGCCTCGACAATCGCCTTGATCAAATGCGGTCGGTACACGCGGCCGTTATTGGCCAGTCCGCAATAAAACTGGGCCAGCTGTAACGGCGTCACCAGCAATTCCCCCTGGCCGATACCCAGGTTCAGCAGCACCGCCGCCGTCCATTTGCCGGCGCCCAGCTTCCGATCATACCAGTCCTTGCTCGGCACCAATCCGGACGATTCCCGGGGCAAGTCGATACCCGTTTTCCGCCCGAATCCGCAGGCGGTAGAATACTCCGCGAATCGTTCGATGCCTAGGCGATATCCGACCTGATAGAAGAAGACGTCGCAGGATTGTTCGATGGCGCCGATGACTCCCAGGCTGCCGTGTCCCTCCGGCCGCCAGCATTTAAACACCCGGTTACCGAAACGGTACCCCCCGCCGCAGGAGGAGAACCTCGACTCCGGAGTGATGAGACCCGATTCCAGCGCCGCCCCGGCAATCATCAATTTGTAGGTGGAACCGGGGGGATATAAACCGTTGATCGGACGGTTCAACAGGGGATTGGTCGAATCGGCCAGGATCGCTTTCCAGGCGCTGTCGGGGATCGGTCCGGAAAAGAGGCCGGCATCATTGGAGGGATTGGAGACCATGGCCAGCACTTCCCCGTTGCGCGGATCGATAGCCACCGCCGCACCGCAGCAGAATTCGCCGAACGATTCCGCGGCCGCCTTTTGGACATCGTTGTCGATAGTCAGGATCAGGTCGGTCCCAGCCTCCGGCGGACGGTACGGCTGGTCGATGGCGACGCCGAGCAACTGGCCGGAGGCGGCCACCTCCAGATATTCCGCCCCTTCCATGCCGCGCAGCTGACGATCGTATTGTTTTTCGATTCCCGCCTTGCCGATCAGGGCGCCGGACCGATAGATCGACGGATCCAGCTGGGCCAGTTCTTCCGATGACACCTCCCCCACGTATCCGGTGAAGCATTCGCTTTTCAGACTGTCGGTGTACATGCGGACCTGGTCCTTGCTGTAATGCGCGCCGGGGAAGGACTCGTTCTGTTCTTCCAGGACGGCCACATCCTCGAAATCGACATCCCGCTGAATCAAGGCCGGCTGATACCGGCCGATCTGGTTTTTCCGGATACGCCGCTGGAGGTCGTCGAGGTCAGTCGACAACAGCGGAGCCAGCTTTCCCAGCGTCCCGCTGCGGGCGGCTTCCTCGGGGATAACATAAAGCGAATAACAACCCCGGTTGGCGATAATCGGCCGCCGGTCGCGGTCGAAGATGGTGCCGCGCATGGGGACGATCGGCTGGACCCGGATGCGGTTGCTTTCCGATTGGGCGTAGAGCGATTGATGGCGGACCGTCTGCAAAAACAGCATCCGTCCGAGCAGAAGAACCAGGAAGAAACCGGCGAAGGCGACGCCGATGGTGAACCGCTGGGTGATGCCAAGCGACGGCCGGGTCATGACTGGAACAACGCTTTCATGCGGGCCGATGACATCCGGCCGGTCTGGATCATGAAGAACAGCCACCCGACGGCGGCGCTATAGGCGATACTCGGCAAAGCCACCCGCAGCAGGGCATGGCCGAACGATTCGGCGCCGGCGGTGGTGAAGAACAAGGTATGGGGAATGGCATAGAGGACCAGTCCGCCGACAATGAGCAGGAAGCGACTGCGCAGGGAATCGAGATTGAACCGCCCTTTTAGCAGCGCCAGCACGGCGCCGAGGAACGCCAGGACCAGCATCTGGATGCCCATGCGGGACGGGTCGGCGGCGCCGAAGACGACACCGGCGGCAACGCCGAACCAGAGAGCGACGGGATACGATTTATGCAGGGCTACCAGCAGGACGAGGAGAGCCGCGACGTATACCTGTGCCGGCCCGATGGCGACCAGGTCGGCCAGAATTGTCCGGTCAAAGGCGATCAGAAAAAGATACAACACGTACGGAACGAACCGCATTATCCCTCCGGCATCAGGACATAGAGTTCATCCAGGCCGTTGAAATTCACCGCCGACTGCACGGTGATATCCAGAAAGAACCCCCTTTCCGTGGAGGCGACTTCGACGATTTCGCCGACCACCAACCCTTCCGGGAAAATCCCGCCCAGGCCGGAAGTGATCACCGTATCCCCCACCACAACATCGCCGAGGCGGGGAACGTTGTCGAGATACATCCCCCGCCGCAGGTCGTACCGGATAATCCCCTGCTCGCGGCTCCGCTGAACGCGGGCGGCCACCCGGCAGCGCGATTCGGTCAGCAGATAGACGACCGAATAATCCGGCAGCACGCTGGCCACCCGCCCGGCAACGCCCACCCGGGTAATCACGGCTTGATTGGTCCGAATGCCGTGGCGGTCCCCTATGTTGATCATGACGGTATTGGGCATGCCCGAACCGAAGACGCCGATAATTTCCGTCGGCACGATACGGAAGCCCCGGGGAGGCTGGAAGCCCAGCAGGGCCCGGAACCGGCGGTTTTCCTCGATCGTTTCGTTGTAGAACTGCAGCTGGGTGGCCAACTCGGTGATCCGGATTCGCAGCGCTTCATTCTCCGCGTTCGACTGAGCCACTCGAACCAGCGCCGCCTGGATTCTGGAAAAGGGGAAATAAAAGACGGTGGTGATGGCGTTGGCGGCCGCACCGGACAGCCCGCCACCGGAGAACAATACCACCAGGATCAGGATAAGCGCCAAGACGGTATGCCAGACGGCCCTATTTTCACT
>JAAZOE010000458.1 GCA_012797915.1 Candidatus Zixiibacteriota bacterium
GTCGCTGGCGGCCAGTTCCGCCTCGATCTTTTGATTGACCCGGCGATGCACCATGTCGCGGGCCACCGTCAGGGCCTGGCTGATCGCCTTGCCGGACGAGCCGCCGTGACAGATGATGCAGACGCCGTTGATTCCCAAAAGCGGCGCTCCGCCGTACTCGGCATAGTCGAAGGTATTGCGCAACCGGCGCAAGAACGGACTCATCAGCAACGCCCCCATCCGCGAAAACAGGTTGCTCGACACCTGGCGCCTGATGGAGGTCGTCAGAAAACCTTCGATCGATTCGGCAAATTTCAGGACGATGTTACCGACGAAACCGTCGGTCACCACCACATCGACCTTCCCCATTAAGATGTCGCGCCCCTCGACGTTGCCGACGAAATTGAGGGCCGGATTGGCCCTCAGGAGCGGATATGTTTCCAGGATCAGATCGTTTCCCTTGCTGGCTTCCTCGCCGATCGACAGCAGGCCGACCCGCGGGCGATCGCAGCCGAAGAGGTGGTTCGAGACGATCGTGCCCATAACGGCGAACTGATACAGGTTCAGCGGCTTGCAATCGGCATTGGCCCCGACGTCCAGAAGCACGGTCCAGCGCTTTTCGATGGAGGGAAAAAACGAGGCGATGGCCGGGCGTTTCACTTCCTGCAGCCGTCCCAGATTCAACATCGCCGTCCCCATCACCGCCCCGGTGTTCCCCGGCGACACCACCGCATCCACCCGGCCGATCTTATGTAACCGGACCGCCTCGGCGATGGAAGTCGTACGGCGGCGCACGGCGTCGGCCGGCGATTCGGCCATCAAGACCTCATCATCGGCGTGATGCACCTCGATCGTGGCCGGGATGTCCCGATGCTTCTTCATCTCGGCGCCGATCGCCTCTCTCCGGCCGACCAGGACGATGGTCGTCTCCGGCCCGAATTCCCGGGCCGCCTCGATCGCGCCGTCGACGATGTTGCCGGGACCATTGTCGGTCCCCATGACATCCAGCGCCAGCGTCACTTGTTTCTGTTCCGGCATAGGCGGGTCGACGGCGAAAAAGACGTCACTTGGGGGCGACGACTTCGGCTCCCTTGTAATATCCGCAGTTGGGACAAATATGATGGGCCAGTTTCGGCTGGTGACAATGACCGCACTCGGTCACCGTCGGCGCCGTCAGGGTCCAATGGGTCCGACGGCGACGGCCGCGCGCGCGGGAATGTCTCCTCTTGGGCAGTGGCATGATGTCTCCTTCTCTGTCAGTCTCGTGACGTCAGTCTATTTCCACAGGTCGCGGAGACCGTCCCAGCGGGGATCGGTGGTCTCCATGGTACAATTGCACTGCTGCTCGTTCCGGTTGATTCCGCAATAGGGACACAACCCTCGGCAGCTTTCCCGGCACAGCGGTTTCAGCGGCAGCTCCAGAAGAATCGCCTCGCGCACCGGATCGGTAATATCGACGGACGAGGCCCCCACCGGAACCACCACCGTCGTATCGGCAATCGCCTCGCGGTCAAAGCCGGCTCCGCCGGCGGTCTCGATGATGGAGAAGTCGATCTCCCCGCGTATCGTCACCGGATATGGTTCCAGACAACGGGAACAATCCAACCGGCCGGCACACTCGACAGTTCCGGTGCAATAATAGACATTGTCGCTGCGGACAATGTCCATCTCTACCCGGGCCATGCCGGAAACGGCCAATCCCGATGCGGCCAGATCCAATCGGGAAGCGTCATCCTCCAATGTCACGCGGGCCGGGAAATCGGCAATGGCCCGCAAATCGAGCATCATAGCACACCAAGCTATGTCATGAGAACTTTTCTGTCAAGCACTTTCTCCCGCCCGAATCAGTTGGTACAGAAAAGGTTAGCTTCGCCGGACGAGCCTTTGGCCATGCCGGCGGCGGGATGTCCTTCGGTCCCGGGGCGCCACTGGCAAGGTGGCAAATCCATCACCCGACAATACAATCCCCGATCGTTCGTTTTTGTTCCCGGGTGGGATGAGGAAGGAGGGAAAACCGGCGAAACGAGATCGACCGGTCAAAATCGATCGAGGCGGGAAAGATCGAAGATGTCATCGATCAGCAGCGTTTGATCGGCCGCAAAGCCCTGGCCGTAGCGGACCCCGGCCATCTGTCCGAAATACCGGGCGATGCTTTCCAACGCCCAGATATAGTCCTTCCCTTTTTCCGGATTGAGAAACTGACTGCGGTGGCATTTAAGGGCCTCCAGCCAGGCCGGAAAGTACGGGGTGATATCGATGACGAAATCGGGCCACCTTCCGGGAGGAAGGAAATAGTGGTACAGTCGTGCGGGACGAAACGGTTCTCCCGGCACCTCGGCCTTCTTCAGTGTGGCCAGATTGGCGGCATTGACCACGATCTGCCCGCAGGCGACATGATCGGCGTGCGATTGCCGTCGTCCGTGGCCGATCCAAGGCGCGGGGCAAAGCACGATCCGGGGGCGCCAGAGACGCAGATCGGCGGCCACCGCCAAACGGTGTTCGTAGGTGTCGGCCAGTTCGGTATCGCCCCAGTCATAGGTCTTGAGCAGGTCCGCCCCCATGGCCGCGGCCGCCGCGGCGGCCTCCTCGGCCCGGATCCCGGCATCGCCGCCGGTTCCCCGCTCCCCCGCCGTCAAATAGATGATCCCGGTTTTGTATCCGGCCGCGGCGGCCTTGATGAGGACGCCGCCGGAACCGACTTCGACGTCGTCCGGATGGGCCCCGATGGAAATGAGATCGTAGATCATGACATAATAAAAAAGCCGGGGAGGTCAGCCTCCCCGGCGGTTGTTTTCAGGCGCGGCGATCAGTATCCGGCCGCCCGGAAATTCTCGGAATGGAATATCAGGATGTCCTCGAAGATGTCGTACAGGTAGTGGTCGACCGTCCCGGACAGGACATTGGATCCGGCGTAATGGACATGCTCGTACTCCATGCCGTTGGCATCCAGGAAGTTCATGAACGCCGTCATCTGATCGTCGTAGTGATATTTCGGGTTTTCCACGGTGACGAGCAGTTTCCGCATGGCCGGAAACGCCGCCTTCGGTTCGGCCGGGGCGTTGATATACATGGCATCAACGTTATGGCTCATCCACAGGCCCCAAACGGCGCTGTTGATGTCCCCGTTGACATCAAAGGGGACATGCACGGCGTGTTTGGCCACCAGAGTGGAGGAATCGATCGCCAGGGAATCCATCAGGGTCTGGGTGACGGTGAAGCCCATGGACAGAGAGCCGAAATTGTCGGTATAGATGGAATCAACCTGGAACGCCGTATGATGCGGGGAAAACGCCGCCGACGCCGACAGGATGATATTCATGGCTTCGTTGGTGGAAGAGGTATCCACCAGATCCCAGTCTCCCCCGGGATAGGTTTCGTCGATCAGGGTCAGATAGCCGCCACTGCCGTTGCCGTCGAAATCCAGCGGGGCATCGACCGCCGACACGGAACCAAAATTGCCGGTTTGCAGGACCGATTTGAAGGCGCCGTACCCGCCCATACCGATGCCGCTGGCGGCCCGGTATTGCGGTTGCGGGAGGGCATTATAGACGGCGTCGATCATATTCATGAACGCCTTCGCCGTATACTCCGCGTCGATGGGATCCAGCGAGCCGGGCACGATCGTGGGCCAGGTGTATGTAGAATTTTCATACAGCGCCGTAAAATAGTACCCCTGCCGGGGTGAGTCGGTATAGAACGAGCCGCCCAACAGCGACCGGCCGTCGATGCTGACGATAATCATGGGACAAATCTTGCCCTCGGAAATCAACCGGTCGGCGACCATGGTCAACCCGTGCTCGAAATAGTACAACTCGTCGGCTCCGAACGGCGGGAACAGATACAGAATCGGAAAGGGGGCGCCGGTGACCTGCTGGGATTCATCGAAATACCCCGGCGGCAGGTAGATGCGATACGGTTTGTTCCCCTGTTCGCGCGGAACCGCCAGCACGTCGTTCATGGTGCAATTGAATATGGAAAAGGTGCTGAAGTTGCTGTTGGCCACCAACCCGGTCAGGCTATTCACCGGCCGCGTGGGATTCTCCTTGGTCTTGTCCGAACAGGCCGGCAACAGAAGGAGGCCCAGGGCCAGGATCGTCATCAGAAAAATAGCTTTCGCCTTCATCGTAACCCTCCGTTAAAACCGGACCGTAAACTGCACGACCGTTTCCCACGCCGAGCCTTTGTAGGCTCCGGCCATATTATCCACGATCCCGTCGTCGCCGCCGTCATCGGTCAAGTACACATTCCCCGTTTCGGTTGTTTCGGGATAAGCCAGATACTGCGTGGCGAAATCGAGGATGATGTTCTCGAAAACCAATCCCAGGCCCACATTGAAGCTGTGCTTGTTGCCCGGGTCGAAAAACGCCGGATGCAGGGTGCCTTCCTCAACCGCCGATTGATCGAAGGAATACCCGCCCCGCAGCCGGATCATGTCGCTGTAGCCGTATTCACCGCCGAGGGAAACCCGCAAGGCGTTTTTGAAATTCACCGGAACGGTCAAGTCCTGACGCATCCAGGCGTCAAGTTCGGTGTTGCGCGAAATACTCCCGGACGGGAAGGTGTACTTGAGGGCATATCCCTCGAATTCCGACCAGAGGGTGTACTCGCCATCGAGGGCCATGGTGAGCTTGTCGTTGACTTTATACGCCACCCCGCCGGCAATCTGGCTAGGCAGAGTAATCTCCGATTCGTAGGTTCCTTCGGCCGCGATGGTAGCCCCGGACGAGAGGATATAGAAGATGGAGTCCGGATACTTGGATACGTCGCTGCGACTATGGTAGGACGGATTATCGGGCATGTAATACCGGAAGATCGCATCGCCGTCGACCGTGACCTTCGTCTTCATCGCATACGTGGCACCGATCGTCAGCTTGGGAGTCGCTTTCATCAGCAGTCCGACTCTGGCGTTGGGTGCGAAGCCCTCGCCGTCAACCCGCTGCCATTCGGTGATCAGCTCGTTGGGCCGGCTGGCCACCTGGTCGTAATAGGTGGCTGTCGGATCGGCCGGGTTTTGACGGAGGAAAAAGCCGCCATATACCAGATCGGCTTTCAATACCCCCGCCGACCATCCGACGCTGAGCTTGTCGGCCTGCAACTCGAACGACCCCACCCAGTTGAAGGCCACGGCGTCGAAGTTATGTTCGATTTGCTGGCCGGGCAGGCTGGCACCGTTGTTCATGGGCTGAAAGACCTGCCAGGCGACATTCATGTCAAACGGTTGGAAGATGGCCAATCCGGTGACGAAATCCTTGCCCTTAATCGGCAGTTTGAAAAACCCGCCGACCGTCGGATTGGTCAGAATCTCATACCGATTGTAGATATCCCCATGATAGAAACCAACCGGATATCCGCCATAATTCACGTCAGGGGCATACTGCAGCCGGTAATGGGTAAACACCTCATTAATGGCCA
>JAAZOE010000459.1 GCA_012797915.1 Candidatus Zixiibacteriota bacterium
CTCGCGCATCTGCGACTTCCCGCCGGCTACCAGACGCACCCGCGCCCCGACAGCATCCCGATTCGAAACCGTCCCGATCAGCTCGACCTCGAACCAGTTCTTCAGGTTGCCGAGGTTGTTGCGGAACAACCTGTTTTGGTCATAAATCCCGGCGTTGGCCAGATAGATATCCAAGTCGCCGTCGAGATCGTAGTCGGCCCAGCCAAAGGAGACCCCGTAGGCGGGGTCCAATACGTTCGACAGAGTGAGGGAGGTGAATCCCCCCGCACCGTCGCCGATGAACAGCCGATTCGGGGTCCCGCTGTTGACCAGGTAGAGGTCGAGGTTGCCGTCGTTGTTGTAGTCGGCCCAGCCGACACTGACGCCGTACCCGGCGTCATCCAAGGGCGGGGCGGTGACATCGGTGAACGTTCCCCCGTCATTGCGGAACAACTTGTTGGCTTGGCCGTTGTTGGACAGGTACAGGTCCAGATCACCGTCGTTGTCGTAATCGCCCCAGTCACATCCGTACCCTTCGCCGGTATCATTCAACGGCGCGACGGTCACGTCGACAAAGGTCCCGCCGCCGTCGTTCCGGTACAGGTGATTGGCCTCGCCGTAGTTGCAGCTCAGGTACAGATCCATATCGCCGTCGCTATCGTAGTCCCCCCAAGCCGCCCCGCCGCTTGAGCCGTTATACCCCACCGGCGACCCGGCGGCGACGTCGGTGAAGGTGCCATCACCGTTGTTGCGATAGAGGCGGTTTGGACCGCCATAAGTCGTCAGATAGATATCGAGCCGCCCGTCGTTGTTGTAATCGACCCAGCAGACATGCAGGCTGTACCCGGCGTCGTTCAACGGCGCGGCGGTGATATCGGTGAAGGTCCCGCCGCCGTTATTGCGAAAGAGTTTGTTGGCGCCGTCATAGTTGGCGATGTATAGATCCAGATCGCCGTCGTTGTCATAGTCCCCCCACGCCGCGCCATAGACCGCATCGGTCACATCGAGCGGCGCCGCGGTGACATCGATAAACGTATCGCTACCGTTGCTGTTGGCGAACAGCTTGTTGGAAGAACCGGTGAAATTGGTGGCATAGATATCGGGGAGACTGTCGCCGTTATAGTCGCCCCAGGCCACCCCCATGTTGCGCTGGCCGTAGAGGTCAATCGGCGTCTTAGTCACGTCCGCCCAGTCGTTCCGCAGCCAGCCGAATATCCCCTTGAGGTCGGGCCGCGGTCCGATATTCCCGGCCGGCGGCGTGACCTGCGGCGTGCTGTAATACGTCATCATGCTGAGCAGCTCATTGGGAGGCAGGTAGGTGATGTTCATCCCCTGGGCTTTGTAATACCCGACACAACAGGCCATCGCCCCTGCGATGATCGGCGAGGCGCTGGAGGTGCCGGCGAAGGTGTTCGTGTACAGATAGTCGTATCCTTCGGTATTGTACAGGAGGCCGTATCCGGTCGTGACCACGTCTTCTCCCCACCCCTGAAGATTATATCGCGGACCGTAACTCGCCCAGGAGATCCGCTCCAGATCGCCCTCCGGATAGGTCCCGCCGGCATTCACTCCCCCGGCCCCGACAATGGCGGCATAGTTGTCGCCGTACCACGTCAACGCCCCGGTGTTGTACCCGGTGTTGGGGGTCGGGGCGCCGCCGTTGCCGCCGGCCTCGACCACGTTGATGCCGCTGGCTATCGCATTCTCGATGGCGATATACACGGCGTTATGCGTTTGCGCGCCGGGGTAGTAGTTCGTCCACCATTCGATCGTAATGTAATCGGTCGTCGAGGTCGTCGGATCGGCATAATCCCACTGCTGTTCCAGCAGGATGACATCGCCGGGTGACAGGACATTGATGGCGTAGGCAATCGCCGCCGGCACATCCCAAATGGTATCGATCGGCGGACCGGGGACGATAAAATACGACCCGCAGGTCTTCAGGTTGGCGCCGTGGCAAATCCCCGTGGTTCCCATGCCATTGTGGTCGGCCACCAGCATGCCGATGACCGCCGTGCCGTGATGGGCCGAATCGAGAGGGAAGGGATCGACCAGCACGCGGGGATTGATCTGCGAACCATATGCCTTGGCGATATCGCCGTGATTGTAATTCCAGCTGTATTCGATGTCGCAGACGGTCACACCGGTGCCGTCGCCGCCCGGCCAGGTCCAAGCGTAGTGAGCATCGATTCCCACCGGCGTCGACCCGGCCGAATCGAGGTATCCCTGGTTTGATTCATAATCCGGCGGCCACGGCGGGGGAGTTGGCTGAGGCATCGGCCGAGCGCTGGCTATGCCGGGGATGGTCTCCAACTGTCGACAGGCTTCCCATATGTCCAGGCCGTTCGGAATCCGCAGGCGGTAAATGTTATTGAGATTGGAAAGTGTCCGGCCGGATTTCGCCTGGCCGCGCGCCTGAATCTCATCCAGTCGTTCCTCGGGAAGGTCGCACAGACGCATCCAGGTGACCGCTCCTTTCCCCACGGCGGCCTCGATGCTCACCGGCCTGTTCGTTTTCAGGTCGACCGGCCGGTCGTCCCGCAACCGCACCTGCATCTGATCCGAAAAAATCACTTCGATCAGGTTGGATTTGCAGGCGTATCGTCCCTCGTTTCCCGTCGCCACCGAACCATCCGCCGCCGGGGCGATTAATCCCGCAGCAAATACCAGCGTCGTGGCCGCCAATATCGACATGAGCCGTATCATGGCTGACCTCCTATCAAAATATTCAGATGACCATCAGTGCGGCATCGCCCGGAGATGTATCGATGTTGAATGCCGTCCCCGAAATGATGAAATGTTCCCTTCCCTAAGAAACAATATGCACTGTTGACAGGATTATGCAAGCATTTTCCCGAGGGCGACCCGGCCGCGGGGGGAGGGGTTGAACTAGAAACGAAGCGACAGACAGCTTAAACCGCCGTCGAGCTTGCGGAATTCGGACATCGGAAGCGGAATCGTCTCGAATCCGCGCGCCCGGATGGCCGCCTGCATCTTCGGAAAACCGGCCGCGACCAGCACCCGGTCGTTGATCCAAAGGCAGTTAGCGGCATACTTTTCGTCGTCCTCGACCGGAATAATATCAAACCCGGAAAACTCCGGCCGTCCGGTCAATTCCCCGCCGAGGACAATCCGGCGATCTTCGAGGTAGGCCGCCGCCGATTTCAAATGAAGGATATGTTTCAAGGGCACCGTCGATCCGGTCAGGCCATGTGCCTCCAGGATGGCGATCACTTGTGCGGCTCCTTCGGCGTTTGTCCGTTTCGACAATCCGATATAATAATGGTCGCCGACCATCATGATATCGCCGGCATCGACCGTCCCCGGCGGGACAATTCGTTCGAAGTTGGGGAAAAATCCGGCCAACGCCTGCTCAATGGCAGCCGTCTCGCCCCGCCGCGACTCCGCGCCGGGGCGCATGATGATGGCGCCGGCGGGAGTCACCAAAGCGGGATCCTCCACGAAGGTCGAATCCGGGAAAGCCTCGTCGGCAGGCAGCACGGTCACCCGCAAGCCGCACGACTCCAGCGCCCGAATATAGGCGGCATGCTGGACCAGTGCCTTTGCGTAATCCGGTTTTCCCGATCCCGCCGAGGTCAAACCATCGACCATCGATGCCCCCGGCGTCCGAACAATCGCCTTCGTAAAACGCATACTATTTCTTCCTTTCCATCCGGCGAATATACCATGGCCGAGGCATATCGGCACCATCTTTCTTGTTGCTTTCGTTTCTGCGGCCGGTCGATATTGCCGTCATGAAAAAGACCAAAATCATCGCCACCTATGGCCCGGCCGTCGCCTCGCGCGCGAAAATCGCCGCGCTGGTCGAGGCCGGAGTCAACGTCTTCCGCGTCAATTGCTCCCACGGCACTGCCGCCGATTTCGAGGCCGCCGCCAAGATGATCCGCGCCGGCGCCCGCAAAGCCCCGTTCCCGGTCGGCCTCCTCTTCGACATCTGCGGCCCCAAACTGCGGCTGGAACGGTTTGAGGGAGAACATCCGGTCGCGGCAGGGGACGAACTGACCCTCACCACCGGACGGTCGCGCCCGGCCGAGGGGGTCATTGCCATCAATCATCCCGGCATCATCAAGTCCGTCCGCAAAGGGGAGAGGCTGCTCATCGATGACGGTAAGGTGGCCTTCGATATCATCGCCGCCTCCGATGACACCGTCCGGATTCGGGCGCTCAACGACGGCCCGATCACCGGCGGCAAAGGGATCAATCTGCCCGATACCAACATTCAAATTCCGACCATCACCCGCAAGGACCGGGAGGATATCGCCACCGCCGTCGCCTGCGGAGCCGACCTGATCGCCCTCTCCTTTGTCCGCAGCGGCGATGATATCATCGAGGCCCGGCGGCTGGTGCATCGCCTCGGCGGGCGGCAAAAGCTCATCGCCAAGCTGGAAAAGCGGGAAGCGGTGGAACGGCTCGATGACATCATGCTGTTGGCCGACGGCGTCATGGTCGCCCGCGGCGACCTCGGCGTCGAACTACCCCCGGAAACGGTCCCGGAACGACAAAAACAGATTGTCCGCCTGGCCAACCGCCACCGCAAGCCGGTCATCGTCGCCACCCAGATGATGGAAACGATGCGCTTTGCGCCGCAACCGACCCGGGCCGAAATCAACGACGTCGCCTCGGCCGTATTCGATTACGTCGACGCTGTGATGCTGTCGGCTGAGACGGCCACCGGGAAATACCCGCTGGAAACGGTCCAAACGATGAGCCGGATCATCGCCGCCGCCGAAAACGACTGCTGTCCCAAACCGTCGGCCGGCGAAGCGTATCTCGTCCGTTCGGAAATCCCGACTGCGGTGGCCGAAGCGGTCAGCCGGACCGATGCCGACAGCGCCGCCATTTTCGCCTTCACGTCCACCGGCTTCACCGCCGAGCTCATATCCAAACAATTCCCGGCGCAAGTGATCGTGGCCATGTCCAACGATAAAACTGTATTGTCCCGCCTGGCCGTCTATCGCGGCGTCTATTCACTCCCGGCCCGCCAGCCGCGCTCCTTCGATGATCTTTTGGCCATCGTCGAGACCGCCGCCGGCGAATACCATCTGGCCCAACCGGGCGAGACCGTGATTATCACCGGCGGCGCGCCGTTCGGCCGGAAAATGCCGACCAATTTCCTGATGTATCACAAAATCGTCGGGAGATAGAGAGAGGGGGATTTCTCTCCCGCTTGGGGATTCTCTACGTTTCGACAGACTCGATGGCCGGGAGAAGCAAAACCGCCCATCGTCCCATCACGAGACCGTCGGATGCACTCCTACCGCCGCCGACCGCCGAACAACGACCCCAGCACCCCCCGCACGAGACTGCGTCCCAGCTGACTTCCGGCCGACCGGACAACGGATATCGCCACCTTCTCGAGATTGCTCGGTTTCGGCGCCGCCGTCCGTCCGCCGCGCGGTTGGGGAGCCGGCGAATCCGGGACCGTCACGTTAATTCGGTCGGCGCGACTCTTGAGCAGCTCATAGGCTGAATCCCGATCGATAAGATTCTCGTAATGACCGTACAGGTCGGACTGCCGGATAAGCTGCGCCCGGATTTCCGGGGCAATCAGCCCGATCTGGCTGTGCGGGGGACAGACAAACGCCCGTTCGACCGGGGTGGGGCTTCCTTTTTCGTCCAGCATCGATATCAGCGCCTCGCCGGTGCCGAGTTCGGTAATCACCGTGGCCGTGTCCAGGGCCGGATTCGGGCGGAACGTCTCGGCCGCGGTCTTGACCGCTTTCTGGTCCCGGGGGGTGAATGCCCGCAAGGCGTGTTGCACGCGGTTGCCCAGCTGCCCCAAAACGACATCGGGGATATCCAGGGGATTCTGACTGATGAAATAGACGCCGACTCCCTTGGAGCGGATCAGACGCACGACCTGCTCGATTTTTTCCAGCAGCACCTTGGGGGCATCATCGAACAACAGGTGCGCCTCATCGAAGAAAAACACCAGCTTGGGCTTGTCCTGATCGCCTACCTCAGGCAGCTGCTCGAACAGCTCCGATAACAGCCATAACAGGAAGGTGGTATAAACCCGCGGCGACTGCATCAGTTTGTCCGCCGCCAGGATATTAACGATGCCGCGCCCGTCGCCGTCGGTCTGCAACAGATCATCGAGGTCCAACGCCGGTTCACCGATGAGCCGGTCGCCCCCCTGTTCCTCCAGCGTCAGCAGGCCGCGCTGGATGGCTCCCACGCTGGCGGCCGAAACGTTGCCGTACTCGGTCTGGAACTGACGGCTGTTGTCGGCCACGTATTGGAGCATGGCGCGAAGATCTTTCAGGTCGAGCAGCAAGAGGCCGTTGTCATCGGCGATTTTGAAGACGATGGTGAGGACTCCCTCCTGCGTCTCATTCAGGTTCAACAATCGCGCAAACAACAACGGTCCGATCTCGGAAATGGTCGTACGGACCGGATGCCCCTGCTGACCGTACAAATCCCAGAACCGCACCGGGCAACCCTGGAACGACCATGGTTCCAGGGCCAGTAGTTTCACCCGCTCATCGATTTTCGGATTGCCCCCGCCCGGCTGGCTGATGCCGGCTAGATCGCTTTTGATATCGGCCAAAAAGACTGGAACGCCGATCCGGCTGAAATGTTCGGCCATAACCTGCAGCGTAACCGTCTTACCGGTCCCGGTGGCTCCCGCGATGAGACCATGACGATTGGCCATTCGCGGCAACAGATGCAGTTCCTTCTGGGCCTTGGCGATTAACAGCGGTTCCATGCTCGACTCCTTCTCTTTAGGCCGATAATATACGGAACCGCGCCAACCGAAGGTAGACAATTTCGCGTCCCCGCCAACCCGGCCGGCCGAACGTCGCCTACGGACAGATGGGCGCCGGGCCGCCGCGGAAGACGAAATTGATGATGTACACCGCGTCTCCCACGTTCACGTTCCCGTCGCCGGTGGCGTCTCCGGCCTGCATCGGTACCGGCGCCGGCCCGCCGCGGAACACATAGTTCACGATATACACCGCGTCGCCGACATTGACCGCCCCGTCGCCATTGGCATCGCCGCAGATATACCCGCAGACGTCGCTGACCGTATCGGTGATATTGACATTGCAGGGGCTGGCGCCGGAATCGGCCGAATACTCCGGGTCGAACAGGATGTCCGATTCATCCTGAAGAAGCATCAACAGCGACCCGGCAATGACTGATGTAATGGCGGCGTCAGCCGGATCCGACTTTGTTTCCATGACTTGCACTCCTGAAGCGGTTGCGCTCACCGAGGCCAGTTCCAGAATCTCCGTGCCGTCGGCGAACACCAGCCCGATGGTCGTGTCGGGACGAGTCAATGGTACATCATGTGGACCGAAGGTATCGAATCCCGTCATCGGCGTCGACGACGGATTCTGTAGGTAGAAAACAGCCGCCAGACGTTCTGTCTCCCTTTTCAATACCGGCAGGTAATGGAAACCAAAGATCTGATTGTTGATAAGGGCACCCATGGCCAGATATTCATACTGCGGTATCGGCTGAAGGTCGAGGATTTGGCCGGGGGATATCGCCGCCGGAAAGATGTCGTCGACGATGATCCCCGCCGCCATGGTATTAATCACCACGACGATATATCCCAAATCGGTCCCAATGAACAGCCGGTCTTTGCCGTCGATGAATTCCGTGCCCGGCAGTTCGGCCAGGCTTGTGGCATTCCCATAGGTGGTCGGGCTGAGTCCCAGATTGATTGTGACCGGTGTCCCTGCTGAGGGAGTACCATCGCTACCGAACGTCACCGGAAACGTATATAACGTCAAATCCCTGAACACGATCCAGGGGACGGGATCGACCCCCTTTCCCAGATTGTATGCAAAGTGCACCGCCGCCAGAATATCCGCCGGCGTTTTTGTCTCCGGAAACGGCACCACCAGACGGTCTCCCAACTGCCCGCCGGTAATTCCGTCCAGCGTGAGGATGGTGACATGATAGCCAAATATCCCCTGTTGCCGTCCGATATACCAAGGGGA
>JAAZOE010000460.1 GCA_012797915.1 Candidatus Zixiibacteriota bacterium
GACCATCCGGTTTTCGCTCCCCGCGACGGCGGCGGCGACGGTGGCGGTTTTTAATGTGTGTGGTCAGAAGGTATGTACGCTGTTCGATGGCATCGCCACGGCCGGCGAGCACAGCCTGATTTGGGACGGCACCGACGATAATCACCGGCCCGTCGCCTCCGGCGTCTATTTCTACCGGTTGGCGACCGAGACGGAATCGACCGGCAGAACGATGGTTCTCTTGAAATAGCGGCCGGGCCGTATTATATTGACGGCAAAGACAAATCCGGGGTGGAAACTGTTTTGAGGAAGGCGATGGCAGTCACGAGCAGCAGAATGAAAACGGCGATCGCGGTTATGGCGCTGGCGATGATCGCGGTCGGTTCGACAGCGCAGGGCGTAGCCCTGTCGGATGCGGTGATCGAGAAACTGAAAGCAGAGGGGACCTATCAGACGTGGATGGAACGGATGGAACAATGGCGCGCCGACGGCGTGAATCGTCCGCTTCCGAGAAAAACCATCGACCGGCTGGCGTTGTCGCAGGATTTGGGGGGAGACAGCCTGCGAATCGACAGCACGGTGGTCATTCTGGTTGATTTCTACGATCAACCCGCCGCCGCGGCCAACTCGGCGGCCGCCTTCGATTCCCTCCTCTTTTCCCTGGGCATGAACCCCACCGGGTCGATGAAGGAATACTATCTGGAAAATTCCTACGGGCAATACGTCATCGGCGGAAAGGCGTTCGGCTGGTATCGGCCCCAGCACAACCATCAGAGTTATAACGGTATCATCGACGACGACGATGATGCCTTCCTGTCGCCCTCCTTCCTGGTGCAATGGGCCATTACCAAGGCCGATTCCAATATTAACTTCAGCCAGTTCGATACCGATCACGACGGGTATCTTCGGGGGGTGATCATCGTCCATTCCGGCTACGGTATGGAAGAGTCGGGCAATTCAGATGATATCTGGTCGCACATGAGTTCGTCGCCGATTCACACCGACGACGGCGTGATTATCGAAAGCTACACGATTCAACCGGAGAAATCGGCGGCCAGCGGGACCATGTCGGCCATCGGGGTGTTCTGCCACGAGTGGGGCCACGTGATCGGTCTGCCCGACCTGTACGACACCGACGGCTCCAGCGAGGGAGTCGGACGCTGGTCGCTCATGGGGTCCGGAAATTACAACGGCGGTTCCAAGCGGCCGGCGCATTTTGATGCCTGGTGCAAATATTGGATGGACTGGCTGGTCCTGACCAAAGTCACCGCCAATGCCTCCGGCGTGGAGATCCCGGCCATCGAATACAACCCGGTGGCCTTTCGCCTGGCGAAAGAGGGCGATTCGGGGGCGTATGAATATTTTATCGTGGAAAACCGCGAACAGCTCGGCTTCGACGACGGCCTGCCCGGCGAGGGGCTGTTGATTTACCATATCGACAGCCGGGTGACCGGCAACGATGATGATTGGCGGCCGAAAGTATTCATCGAACAGGCCGACGGCCGGTTCGATCTTCAGCACGGCAACAATCGCGGCGACGACGGCGATCCCTACCCCGGCATTACCGGTGCGACCGTATTCAATGACCAAACGGTCCCGAATTCACGGTTGTACCTTCCCGTCGGTTCCTCCCAGGTGGGGGTGTGGAACATTTCCGCCGCCGATTCGGTCATGACCGTCGATCTGGAGGTCTTCTTTTCCCGTCCTCTCGTCCGCATCAGCGCGACCGATTTCGACGATCAGATGTACGGCGACGGCGACGGAATTCTCGATCCGGGTGAGAGAATACAAGTGGTGCTCTCCCTGGGAAACCTGTGGGCGCCGTTGACGGATATCTCGGCGACCCTGAGCACCGACGACTCGCAGCTGACCGTGACCGTGCCGACCGCGCCGCTGGCCGATCTGGGCACCGGCCTGACGGGGAACAATGCCACCCAACCCTTCGAATTCGAAATTGCCCCGGTGATTACGCCCCGGGTCGATTCGTTCTATTTCCATATCACCGCCAATGATGGGGCGCTCGACACGACCCTTGCCGCCGAACACGCCGTCGGCAACGCCAAGATATTGATCGTCGACGACGACAACGGCGACGCCGCCAATCTGGAAAACTATATAGCCGCTCCGCTGCTGAACCTGCGCACGCCGGTGGACATCTGGAACGAGGCCGCGATGGGTTCGCCCGATTCGGTCGACATGGTCAAATACCATGCGGTGGTGTGGCTCACCGGCGACTATCGGGAGAATATTTTATCGGCCGAGGATGTCGTAGCCATGGCCACGTACATGGACGCGGGAGGGAATCTCTTCGTCACCGGTCAGGGAATCGCCAAACAACTGTCGACGTTCGATCCGAGCTTTTTGGCCGGTTACTTGAAATGCCAGTACCTCGGCACCAAGAATACCCCCGTTCTCCTGGTCGATCCCTCAGCGACGATTCTGAGCGGCCTTAAATACGTGGTTCTTGGGGGGACCGGAACGGCCAATAATCAAACCGCGCCGGATCAGATCACCGCTGTGAACGGCGGTGTGCCCCAACTGTATTTCATGAATCAGTCCAATCCCGCCTCGACCGCCGATAAAGGAGCGGTGTTGTATGCGGGCACGTACAAGATGGTGTTCTTCCCGTTCGGCCTTGAGGCGATGAGGGCCGGCGATCCCGATTACGCCGACCGCACCGACGTCCTCTTCCGGATTCTGGATTTCTTCGGCGATCTGCCCACCGACGCCGCCGCGGACCAGGGTCCGGCGGTCCCGCTGCCGTACGCGCTTCGTCTCGACCAGAACTTCCCCAACCCGTTCAATCCGGCCACGGTGATTTCCTACACCGTGACGCCCCAGGCGGGGGCGCGGATCGACCGGACGCGGCTGGAGGTATTCAACATCCTGGGCCAGAAGGTGGCCACCCTGGTCGACCGGGACGAAGCTCCGGGACAGTATTCGGTCACCTGGGATGGGCGCGACCGGCAGGGTGAACCGGCGGCCTCGGGCGTCTATTTCTATCGTCTTACCCGCGGCGGATATGCCGATACGCAAAAAATGATTCTCCTCAAATAGGGTAGTTCCAACCCGAAAACCCGCCCCTCGGGGCGGGTTTTTTTGTGACCGGTCATCGATCCGGGAAGAGGAGGGCGATAATTCCTAATCGTCGCGCTTGACATTTTCTTCGGCGGCTGCGTATTATGTCCGGCGATTGAATATATTCGTTCCATCCGGGCACTATTTCCGATCGGGACCGTTGTCAGACAGGACGACCGGCTGTTTTGCCCGGTGGATTTCCAAGAGGTTATGCTTCGTGCCCCAGGCAACAGCAGCGATCGACAATTCCCGGAAAATCATTCTGGTCGGCAATCCCAACGTCGGCAAATCGGTCATATTTTCGCTGTTGACCGGCCAGTACGCGACGGTGTCCAATTATCCCGGCACCACCGTGGAGATCAGCCGGGGGAGAGCCAAAGGATGGACCGAGGCGGCGGAAGTGATCGACACGCCGGGGATTGTATCGTTGGAGGCCGCCTCCGAGGACGAGCAGATCACTCGACGCATCATCGAGGAATCTCCGGAAGCCGTGATCGTGCAGGTGGCCGATGCCAAGAATCTGCGCCGCAGTCTTCTCGTCACGTTGCCGCTGATCGAAATGGGCCTGCCGGTCCATCTGAATCTGAATATGATCGATGAGGCCGACAACCGCGGCGTGGCCATCGACAGCCGGACTCTGTCCCGCCTGCTGGGGATTGAGGTATCGGAGACGGCGGCGATTCAACGACGCGGCTTGGATTCTTTGAAAAAGGGGTTGAAACGGATCCGCCCCGGTACGTGGCGGATCGATTACGGCCGGGAAACCGCGGAGGCGATTGAAGCCATCGCCGCCCTTTTGCCGACCAATGGTATCTCGCCCCGCGCGCGCGCGGTCATGTTCCTGGCCGGTTCGGCCGGATCCGACGGCCTGCCCC
>JAAZOE010000040.1 GCA_012797915.1 Candidatus Zixiibacteriota bacterium
CCGGCAGTACGGCAACCTGGCCGCCATGGAGCGGAAGATCGACCGCCTGTTGAATGAGTTTGATTTCGGGCCGATCCGCGAGTATATTGACGGGCCCGAGGGCGGAAAGATGAAGGCGCATCTATGAAAGCGAAAGTCGCGATCTTACAAACGTCGCCGGAAACCGTGCGCGATGATTACCATCGGTTGTTGGAACTGGCCGGCTACAAAGACGGATTGGATTTTTCCACCGATACGGTCCTGAAACTGAACCTGTCCTGGACCAAGTATTTCCCGGCCTGCTCCTCGCAACCCTGGCAGGTGGAGGGGGTGGTGCGGGCGCTGCTGGCGGATGGCTTCCCGAAGGAGCGGCTTTTCCCGCTGGAAAACAAGACGGTGGTGACCAATCCGGTCAAGGGGGCGGCGAACAACCTCTGGACGCCGATCTTGAGCAAATACGGCCTGCCGTTCATCCCCCTGCCCGAGCAGGAATGGATCGTTTACCGCTTCAAATCGAAACTGCTCAAGTTAAATGATATCTTTCCGGAAGGCATCGAGATCCCGAAGCTGTACGTCGGCAAGCAGATTATCCACTTGCCGACGGTCAAGACGCACGGCCATTCGGTCACGACCGGGGCGATAAAGAACGCGTTCGGGGGGCTGTTGAAGGAAGTCCGGCATTACGCCCACAAACATATCCATGAAGTCCTGGTCGATCTGATGCTGATGCAGAAGGAGTTGCATCCATCGGTGTTTGCGGTCATGGACGGCACGGTGGCCGGCGACGGCGCCGGGCCGCGGACGATGAAACCGGTGGCCGCCGATTATATTCTGGCCTCGTTCGATTCGGTGGCCATCGACGCCACCGCCGCCCGTCTGATGGGATACGATCCGATGACCATCCCCTATCTGAAGATGTGTGACGATATGGGTTTGGGATGCGCGCGGAAGGAAAATATCGACATTATTGGGGCCGACGTCGCAAACGTCAACCTCCATTTTCGAACCAAGAAGTCGTTCGTCATCTGGGGAGACCAGATGTTACGGCGGGGGCCGTTGCGATTTCTGGAAAAGATCGCATTGCATTCACCATTGATGGTCTGGGCGCCGGCGGCCTCCAATATCTATCATGATTGTCTCTGGTATCCGACCATCGGGCGGGCGATCATTCGCGGCTACGCCAAAACCAAATGGGGCCGGTTATTCGCCGATTATCGGGCCGGACGATTCGAGGGCGATTGAGCAACGAGCCGCGTCGTTAAAAGAGAAACATTTGAGCCGAGCGCTCGTCTATTCAAATATGAATGACGCCGCCATACAGGTCGATCATCTCACCAAACGGTATTCCGCCGGGTTTCGGCGGCCGCCGGTTCAGGCGTTGACGGACATCAGCCTCGACGTCAAAAAAAACGAGATTTTCGGTCTGCTGGGGCCCAATGGCGCCGGGAAAACCACGCTCATAAAAATCCTGCTCGGATCGCTTTTGCCGACCTCGGGTGCGGCGTCGATCAACGGCTTCGGTGGCGCCGATTGGCGGTCGCGGTTGTCGGCGGGGTATCTCCCGGAGAATCATCGTTTCCCGCCCTATCTGACCGGGCGGCAGATGCTGTTCTGTTTCGGCGGGATGGCCGGGCTGTCGTCGACGGTTATCCGGGGAAAGGCTGATGCGCTGTTCGACCTGGTGGGCCTGCACCAATGGCAGAATACCAAGATTCGAAAATATTCCAAAGGGATGATGCAGCGATTGGGACTGGCCCAGGCGCTGCTTAATGACCCCCAACTAATCTTTCTGGATGAGCCGACCGACGGGGTCGATCCGGTCGGGCGGCATGAGATTCGGACTATTCTCCTCAACTTGAAAAAAGAGGGGAAGACGATCTTCCTCAATTCCCATCTTCTGGCCGAGGTGGAGGCCGTCTGCGACCGGGTGGCCATTCTGAACAAGGGCAGGCTGGTCAAAGTGGGGCCGGTCAGCGGGCTCTTGGATGTCAAGCCGGCCTATCGCCTGGAGACGGCGGAGATGCCACCGGTCGTCGGCGAAGAAACCACGACGGCCTTTCCGACGGCCAAGATCGAGGGGACGGTCATCACGGTTACGCTCGAAACACCCGGTCAGGTCAATGAAATCATCGACCTGTTGCGCCGTCGCGGTGTCGATTTGGTGTCGGTCGCCCCGGTCAAGGTCAGCCTCGAAGAGAGTTTTCTGGAACTGATTCAGGGGGACGGCAGCCATGAATAAATTCGCCGCCATCCTGTACGATTCGTTTCTGGAAATCAAAGACCGAAAGATATTCTATTTCTACTGGCTGGTGGCGGGGGTTCTCATTATCGTCTTTGGTCTCTTGCCGTCCTTGAATATCAATGGCCGGGACATCCTGGAAGGGAATCTCCTCAGCCCGGAGGTATTAAATGGTTTCATTGCCCGCTTCTTCGACGGTTTCCTCGGTTTCGTAATCTTTCTCCTGGTGTTCGGCTCGGCCGGTCTGGCGCCGTCGTTTCTCAGCAAGGGGCGGGTGGAGCTGGTGCTGTCCAAGCCGATCGACCGCTGGCGGTTGTTGTCGATGAAGTTTTTGGCCGTCTATCTGGTCAAGGCGGCGGTGCTGGCAGTGATGGCAACGGCGATATGGCTGACGCTTTCGCTTCGCCTGGGGATGTTCAATTGGGGGTTCTTTCCGGGTTTGCTGTTCGCTTGCCTGCAATTGCTGGTCGTCTATGCCATCGTTTTCTTCTTCGGTGTGCTGACCAATTCGGCGGCGTCGGCGATCATGGGGTATTTCGTTATTCGTATCGGCACCGACCTTCTGGCCAGCCGCAAAGTTGTCTATCCTCTTCTGGGGGAAAAATCACTCTGGAAAACCATTCTTGACGGCGTCTATCATGTCAGCCCCAAAATCGGGGAGATGTCCGAGAATATCGGCCCGATCATGACCGGCAAGGGGATGGCCGATTTTTATCCGGTCTGGTCGACGGTGCTCATCGCCGTCGTGGTCTTCCTGGTTACGCTGCTCTATTTCAACCGCAAAGACTATTGAGAAAACAAAACGGGCCTCGTTTACCCGGCTGACCTCCAAACCTCGTCGCCCAAAATCCCTTACCCACCAAGGCAATGTCGGTAGCCGGACTGACAATTTCCCCGAGATCGGGGAGCGACCGTCAACCAAGGACTTGAAAAGGGGGCGGCGGTTGCGTATATTCCGGCATTACATTGTCTATATCAAGGGAGATGAACGATGAATCCGTTGGAGTACCTGAAAAAGAATGAAAAGGAATCTTTGGAGCAACTGAAAGACTTCCTCCGTATCCCCAGCATAAGCGCTCAATCCCAGCACGCCGGTGATATCCGCACCTGCGCCAAATGGGTAGCCGATTTTCTGACCAAGACCGGTTTTAAGGCCGAGGTTTGCGAAACCGGCGGCCATCCGGCCGTTGTCGGCGAATACCACGTGTCGGACAAGGTCCCGACCGTGCTGATTTACGGCCATTATGACGTCCAGCCGGTCGATCCGCTCAACCTCTGGAAAACGGCGCCGTTCGAGCCGATCGAGGAAGGGGGCTTTCTGATCGCCCGGGGCTCCACCGACGACAAGGGCCAGCTGTTTACCCATATGAAGGCGGCCGAAGCGTATATGAAAACCGAGGGGAAACTGCCCTGTAACGTCAAATACTTGATTGAGGGTGAGGAAGAAGCCGGGGTCGATAATCTGACCGGATTCATCCAGAAAAACGCCAAACGGCTGGCCGCCGATGTCGTGCTGGTGTCCGACGGTTCCCAATACGGCCGCGACCTGCCGGCGATCAATTTCGGCTTGCGCGGAATCGCCTTTGTCGAGATCAAATTAACCGGTCCGGACCGCGACCTGCATTCCGGTTCCTATGGCGGCGCAGTGGCCAACCCGATTATCATGCTGTGCAAGATGATGGCCTCGCTCCACGATGAAAACAACCGGGTGACCATTCCCGGATTCTATGACAACACCTATAAGGCTACACAATGGGAACGGGATCAATACGCCAAATTACCGTTCGATGCCGAGCAGTACCGGGCTTCGACCGGAGCTCCCAAACTGTGGGGGGAAACGGGATATACGCCGATTGAGCGGACCTGGATTCGGCCGACCCTCGAATGCAACGGCATCACCGGCGGATATCAGGGAGAAGGAAACAAGACGATCATTCCGTCTTGGGCCTCGGCCAAAATCACCATGCGGCTGGTGCCGAACATGAAGCCGGCGGAAATCTGCGACAAGATCGAGGCGCACCTCAAGAAGATCTGTCCGGACACGATGAAATTCGAGATCGTCAAGCATGCCGGAGCCACCCCGGTGCAGGTTCCGACCGAGGGTCCGTGGCTGGCGGCCGCGGCGCGGGCAATCAAGACCGGATTCGGCAGGGAACCGTTCTTTACCAAGGAAGGAGGGTCGATCCCGGTGGTTGAGACCTTCAAGACCGTCCTGGGTATCGACACGCTTCTGGTCGGGTACGGCCAGCAGGATGACAATGCTCACTCTCCGAATGAGCGGTTCTCGATCAAGGATTTCCAGCGCGGCTGTCTGACATCGGCGGCGCTTTTGGATGAATTGTCAAAGGTCAAGCTCTAGCCATGGAACTGGGCCTTCGCGGAAAAACGGCGCTCGTGACCGGGGCCTCAGCCGGCCTCGGTCTGGCCGCGGCCCGGGCGCTTTACGATGAAGGCGCGCGGGTGGCCATCTGCTCCCGGGATGAAAAGCGGATCACGGCGGCAGCCAAAAGTCTCGACAATGATTCGGGCGTTGTCTCTCCGTATGTCTGCGACCTTACCGTCCCGGAACAAATCGTTGCGCTCATAATGGCCGTGGAAAATCAATTCGGCCGCATCGATATCCTGGTCACCAATTGCGGCGGACCGCCGACCGGTCGGCATGACACGGTTGCGGCCAAAGACTGGGAACTCGGGTACAACCTGACTTTTATGTCGACGATTCGATTGATCGAACGGGTCACGCCCGGCATGAAAAGCCGGAAAGCCGGCCG
>JAAZOE010000041.1 GCA_012797915.1 Candidatus Zixiibacteriota bacterium
ACCGGGTCGGGCTTCTGTTCGCAGCATACATTGACGGTGGAATTCGGGCTCGATACCGCCACGACGGTCGATTCGCTGATCATCCGCTGGCCGCAGGGGGGAACGCAGGTGTTGACTGCCCTGAGCGCGAACAGCCACATTTGGGTGACGGAGACGGCACCATCTTACGTCTGCGGCGACGCCAACGGGGACACGAAGGTCAACGTGGGTGATGCGGTGTACATCATCACCTATGTTTTCCGCGGCGGTCCGGCGCCGACGCCGATGGACGCGGGGGACGCCAACTGCGACGGGAAGATCAACGTCGGGGACGCGGTGTATATCATCAGCTATGTCTTCCGCGGCGGCCCGGCCCCCTGTTGTCCGTAAACGGGTGATACAGTAATTTTGTTTGTGTGGGACCGGGTATTTGGCGTAGTATGGGACCCTAATCCATTTGCAGGGCCGGCAGGTCTTTCGGGGCAGGACCACGGCCATAGAATCAACATCAGGGAGGTTACGATGAGAAGCAGACGGGTGTTTTGTGTCCTGATGACAGCATTGCTGATGACCATGACCGCGATGGCGAAGACGCCTCGCCTCATCAGTTATCAGGGGCGGCTGACCAACGCGGCCGGCGCCGGGCGAAACCGATTGACAGACCAGAAAAAGGTTGTATATTTTCATCGAAAGCGGTTCATACCGTTCCTTTCATTATGTATCCGAGGCAGTTTTTGATAATTTTGCGACCGGGATTGACGCCGGATATTGGCCGGTCAATGGACTCAGTGCGAGACAGCGATGAGATCGTCGATGTGAGGAGGCTCCCATGAGAGGCGGAAGTATCCTGGTGGCTTTGGTGATGGTTTTCGCCGCGACGGCCGTGGCGGATTCCGTCCAGCAGTCCGGGTCCAACGCCGGAGAAGAAATCTCCTGGCAGGTGGTTTCCAGCGGAGGGGGCGGAGGAACCTCGGCGGGTCTTATCATCAACTCGACGGTCGGGCAAACCGCGGCCGGACTGGCGACGGTGGGCCTTTATGATATTCATCACGGTTTCTGGCAGGATTTCGGCGCGGGTTCCTGTTGTACGCTTGGCGGCGATGCCAATAACGACGGCAAAGTCGCTATCGGGGATGCCGTTTTTATCATTACGTACGTCTACCGGGGTGGTCCGGCTCCGGTTTGCCCGGAGGAGGCGGATGTCACCGGTAACGGGGAGATCGGTGTCGGCGACGCCGTCTATATCATCACCTATATTTTCCGACTCGGCCCGGCGCCGATATGTCCCTAGCGACGGCGGCCGTCGGCGGGAGAAATGAAACGGGGCCGGAGAATCCTCCGGCCCCGTTTTATTTATGCACCATCAGGATTTTTGCCACTCGCGCCGAGGCCATGACAAGACTGAGTCCATGACCGTGGGGGTGTTCCTGACCTGCGTGGAAGCCTCCGGGACGCCGGAAGCCGATTGACAAAGAGTGGTTTGGACCTTACCTTTTGGTGGATTACTGCCGATTTAGAATATACAACCGGCGCGCGGGGGCGGGGTACGACGGTCTGCTGTGTCCGGCGTCAAGGCCCGCGACGTTTCCGGCCCCTTTCCGAATTTGCATACCATGTTGGATCGAGTCCGACATCAAAGGCATGACCGATAGAGGAGGTTTTCATGAAAGGCGGTTTCATCTTTACGGCGCTGTTGGCGACGACGATGCTCGTCGTATCCGGCCTGGCGGAGACACCCCGTCTCATCAGTTACCAGGGGCGGCTGACCGATACCTCGGGCGAGCCGCTTCCGGACGGGGCTAAAAGCCTTCGGTTCATCATTTGGAACGACCCGGCGGCGGTGGCTCCGGCCAATGAGCTCTGGAACAGCGGCCCGGTGACGGTGACCACGACCGATGGGTTGTTCTCGATCAATCTGGGGCAGTCGCCGATGACGGCGCTGGATCCGGCCATGTTCACCGATACCCTCCTCTGGCTGGGAATTTCGGTCGGGGCCGATCCGGAGATTTCGCCCCGGACAAGGTTGATCTCGGCGCCATACTCCCTGAGTGCTCTCTATGCCGACAGTGCGCGGGTTACGACGGACCGGTACGTCAACGAGACCGGCGACACGATGACCTATGGCCTTTTCTGGGCTCTGGGGAGCAGCGCCGTGGATGCGTATATCAAGGAAGGCACCAGCGGAGGGGCCAACCTGTATCTTGGTACCAATGGACGCACAGGCGCCTTTCTCATTGGTGATAACAGCGGCAAGCTAATTCTTCGCGATCAAAACGGCATAGGAGGCGCCGAGATTGAAGCCAGCTCCGTGGCAGGCGGGAGGCTGCATCTTTTTGCGCCGGACAATAGTACGCGGGTCAGCATATCCGCCGGGGAGAACGGTGACGACGGCGGCTCGATACTGAGCTTAAATAAAGGTGAGTATACTGCGGTAATGACGCTGGACGCGGGGGGTTCCGGCGATGCGGCGGTCCAGTTCCCGACGGGCGCTATTTCCTCGGGAGAGATGAAGGATGAGGCGGGGTTGTCCAGTACGGAGTCGTCCACGGCATTCGTGTTTTCATCGGGATCGGGCACAACCTACACGGTCGATTCGGTGAGTATTACCATCCCCGCGGCCGGGTACGTGATCGTGGAGGTTGGGGGATATTTGAATGCGTTTCATACGAATGGAACGACGACGCAATTCTACGTGAAAAGCGACAAAACGGCCGGAACGAGCACGACGTCGCCGGGGGTTCATGTCGTGCGCATCCCGTCCGCCTGGCCGTCCACCAGTACGGTGGCGGCCGGTTATCCGATCCACGCCAGCCGTTTGTACAGCGAAACCTCTTCCGGCTCCAAGAAGTATTACCTGAACATCTATTACAGTTCGGGGGAGTCGACCAGCTGCAACCTGGCCTATCGTTTCATTCGGGCGACCTATTATCCGACGTTGTATGGCACGGCCACGCTGGTAGCGAATGCGGAGGTTGGCGGTCCCAGCGTGATGATGGGGGACCCGTCGCCGGCGGCTTCTCCGGTGACGACGACCGAGGTCATCACAATGGAGGAGCATAACGCCCGGGTGGAGGCGGCCTTGGCGGAACAGCGCGAGGCGCTGGAGGCGCGGATGAAGGCACTGGAAGACAGGATGCAGCAGATTGACGACCGGCGGGAGACTGATGCCGGTTTCGGCCAGTGACGGAAGGAGTAGCCGAATGATACACAAATTCCTTGGTTATGCAGTTTTCCCGTTGCTTGTGGTCATGGCTTTGGCGACGATTACGGCCGGGACGAAACCCGATAATAAGGCGGGACAACAGGCCGGCGAACGGATCGACTGGCAGGCGGTTGCGGCCGGCGGGGCCAGCGGGGCATCGACCAGCTATGGGTTGTCCGGGACGGTCGGGCAGTCGGCGGCGGGATCGGGGGTATCGACATCGTACCGGATGTATCATGGATACTGGCAGGATTTCGGGGGGACATCCTGTTGTACCCTTGGCGGCGATGCCAACCACGACGGCAAAGTCGCTATCGGGGATGCCGTTTTTATCATTACGTACGTCTACCGGGGTGGTCCGGCTCCGGTTTGCCCGGAGGAGGCGGATGTCACCGGTAACGGGGAGATCGGTGTCGGCGACGCCGTCTACATTATTACCTATATCTTTCGGGGTGGGCCCGCGCCGACCTGCCCGTAAACGCTTGTCGAACATGATCCTGCGCCAATATCGGGGAGGCCCCCATCGGGCCTCCTTGTTCCCGAGGCCGTCCCGCCTGCGTCTTCTTAATACCGCGGAATATGATTACATGGGAAAATAACGGCAAAATAGTATTGACTTTTTGGGGCGGGCTGCCGTTTATATCGGTGTTGACAGAAAGAGATCCTCCGCATTGAATTGTTCGAGACTTGTTCTTCTGAGCAACCCGAGCCAAAATCTCAATCTGGGGATTGACGCGCAATGGTGCGCAAAGGAAGTTTATCTTGGGTCGTGATGTTCTGTACAGGAAGCGTTCGACAGGGGTAAACAGACTGAGGAGTGCAGTATGAAGATTTACGTGGGCAACTTGTCGTACCAGACGACGGAAGACGATGTTCGCAAGGCGTTCGAAAGCCACGGCCAGGTTTCCAGCGTGGCCATCATCACCGACAAGTTCAGCGGTGAGTCCAAGGGGTTTGGTTTCGTCGAGATGGACAACAAAGACGAAGCCATGGCTGCCATGGCCGCGTTGAACGGCACGGAGATGAACGGCCGGAACCTGAACGTCAGCGAAGCTCGTCCGAAGACCGACAACCGTGAACGCGGCGGGGGCGGGCGCGGCGGATACCGCAAGAACTGGTAGACGGTTCGGCCCAGTGCCTGCCGGGGAAACCATCCGTTTGACGACCCGGCCCTCACCCCGCGGTCGGAGGATAGTCAGACTCGGTGGGCGTCTTCGGTTCCATCGGGAATCGCACAATCACTGAAAACGGCATCGCCATGACCGGCGGTGCCGTTTTCTTTTTATGGGCCCGGCGACCCGGTATCCCCTTGACAATCCGGAAGATCAGAGGTATTATTCGGGTGCAGGGTTTGGCGCGGGCGATGATCAAGCGCCGATAGTTTCCCTCCTGACTTACTGCTCATTGAGAACATGGCAGACAACGGGGATATTCGAACGGTCATGGTTTACCTTTCCGTTATATCAGTTCGTGAAAATTCAGGCTTGGCAGGATCATCGCGATCGGTGTCTCATTCCCGCCATAATAAGAATCTGGCACATCGTTTCCGGCGCGGTTCCGCCTCGCGTGAGGTGACGATCGCTTTTGACAGGGGGTAACATTCTATGCGAACAGTTATTGCGCTCAGCCTTATTATCATTGGCCTCCTTTCCGCCTCACCGGCCGCAGCCCAGGGGGAGGTGTACCTGCATCATGTCACCGGCCAATTCACTGAAAATGCGCTCTTTACCGCCCCGGTAACCGTGACATTCCATGTCGCGTTCCGAAACACGACCGGTCAGAATGTAAAAGCATTCGTCAACGGTTTCCGGCTTTTCACGCCCACGGGCGCCGGCTGGCAACCGTTAACCTACGCTTTTTCTGATACCATCGCCGCTCTCTTCAACACCTTAACCGTTCAACAGCGAAGCAATAATGGCGCCATTTCCGATACCCTGATTTTCGTCGGCGTCGAAACAACGAGACCCGGCCTGCCGGCTGGATTCGATGGCGTCGCCTTCACTATTACGACCACCTTTGCCTATGAATCGGCCGGGCATGTCATATGTTTCGATGCGATCGGAAGTCCCAACTGGGGATGGAGCGACTCCTTGGGCGAACCGTTGTTTCCATATTGGTCGGGACTGGTATGTTATGATCTGTATAATTTCGTTAATTATCCCCCCCAAATAACCAATTGTCCCAGCAATGTATACGGACCCTATGGCAGCGTACTAGTATATGATTTCAATGCTCAGGATCCGGAATATGAATCCGTGGCTTTTGAAGTCATCTCGGGGCCGGGAAGCATAGAGGATTCGACCGGCATCTGGACCTACGTACCGACCCCGGCCGATATTGGACAGACTCGGACTCTCACTGTCATCGCGCGAGATCCGGGGTATAATCAATCCTCGCCCTGCGAAGTTCCGGTCACCGTAATCCTGGTCGACAGCTCCTATGTCCTCGGCCATGTCAAGGATAAGTACACGGGCGAGAATCTGTCCGGGTTCACCGTCTGGCTCTGGCAGGATATCGAGCCACTGGCTTTCGTCGTCACCGACTCAGCGGGAACGTTCGATTTCGGAGTCATACCCCGCGGGGAGTACACTCTTAAAATCGATCGCCCCGGATACCATTCGGTGGAGGAGTTCTTCGTTTTCGATACCGGCCTCGAAGATATCGGCGATGTATTTCTGTATGACCTGGTTCATTTCGTATCCGCGGAGCCGATTCAGACGGCTTTCGCCTCCTTTCAAACGGCTTTCCACCAATATTTGGAGAGCGAATGCGCCGGGGTACAGAGCACGCTCGATTTCATGTTCAACCGGCTGAGGCAACCGGCGTATGCGAACGGGCGCGTCCTGGCCACCGACCTGGTCAATCAACTCCCCTATTCATCATCCACCGTCCCGCAATGGATAGCGAACGAATACGGCGTATTCAGCGAACGGAATCCGAGCAACCTCGGCGCCATCCTGTACTGGGTGGAGCAGAATACGTACCTCGATCACTTTGGGTCGGACCTGGCCGGTTTTCTTCAGGCCGGGTCGCCTCCCGGGAACGCGATATACCAGAAAAAGGTCATCGGTATTAAGGCTACATCATACGACCCGCCAACCTGGTACAGCATGGATGAACTTCTGACACTCGCGGCCGAACCGGTGAACATCCCGGCCTATGTTCTGCCGGATTTCCCCATGGACAAAATCGTGCATACGCTTGAAACGACCGCAGCCCAATTGTCGGCCTATGCCGCGGCTCCCGCCGACGAACCGCTCCCCCGACTTCTTGCCAATCTATATCCACCCGGTTACAGTGGCAATTTCGAGATACCTTTTCTTCCCCTAAGCGACCTGGCGTTGACGAACAAAGAAATCGATGGTCAATTCGCCGGGGCGTCCCCGGAGGAACGCTCGCGACGTGAGGTTGCCGTATACCGATATACCAACGGCGGTCTGTCAGGGATGCACACGGAGTCCGCTGATCCATTGCCGTATTATCCCTGGCCCCGCTCTTCGGGCGCGGGTTCATCGGATTTCACGATGGACGTCCTTTCGGCGCCGATACCCTGTGATCTGGCCATAAACCTCCTCTTCTACTGCGCGCACTGGCCGATGAAATTGGCCGAGTCTTACCTTTCCTATCTCCGATTCGCCTCGCAGGTACCGCAAATACTGGACTCCCCGTCCGGCCTGACCTGCGATGCGCGCCTGGGATTCGCAGATGTCTTTGCCGAAAATCCCTGTGTTCCAGCGGGGACCGATTACGCCTATTTCAATCCCGTCTACATTCTTACCGGCACGGACGACTATCACTGGGGATGCCAATTCCGCAGTCGAATCGTCCGCGTAAGAACCGGTTTCGGTCGCGATATTCGAACGGACTTGGGCGGGTCTCTGGACGAAACAGGAACTCCTCTGGTCAATGACCCCATGCCGTACGGCGTGGAGCTGTGGCTGCCTCGGGCCGACCTCTTTTCCGGACCTTGTTATTATGAGATCGTCACCGATGCGATTACCCCGGCCGGTCTGATTCCCGGGCCGGTGACGACGGCGGCGGCCATCCCGGAGGAACTCTGCGGGCGGGCGGATTGGTTTGAAGAGACGATCCAACGGGCCGATGGTTTGATCGCTCCGAACGATACGGTTGCCGGCGATTTGACTGTCGCCGGGGAGTCAATCTGGCAGCGGATTCGTATGCGTTTCGGGGCGGGGGATGTCGATCTCCATCTCTATGATGATGTCGGAGGGCATCTCGGCCGTGATTACTCCACCGGTACGATCGAGAATACTCTCGGCGACGCGGTCCTGCTGGGGGATTCGACCACCGAGGAGACCATCGATTTCCACCCACAGCCGGACCGCCTGTATCAATACAAGCTCGTCGGCGTGGACCTTCCCGATTCCGAAACCGTTGCTCTCAGCGTCATCAGTTTCACGCCGATGGCTCCGACGCCGGTGTTGTCGCCGACGGCGTTGGCCGGTTTCGGGTATTTGCGGGATACAGTCTCCGCGTCCATCCATCTCTTCGATCTCAGCGGCCAAAACACCATTACGATCGACAGCTTCGTGGTTTCTGATGTGTCGGGTCCGGGAGGGAGCATGATTTCGGCATCGGCGTTGACCATCATCCGTCCGGAACAGGTCCCGCCTGATTCCTCGGCCGCATTGATCGTGTCGTTTTATGCCGATACGACGCTGACGGCCGGAGTCTACACCGGTACCGCCCGGTTGGTCACCGATGCCGGTATCAAGAATTTTGGCGTAGTCTTTCAACTTTCCAGTGGTTACATGTGCGGCGACGCCAACGGCGATCAGAGTATCAATATCGGCGACGCCGTGTATTTGGTTAATTATGTGTTCCGAGGCGGCCCGGCCCCGAACCCCTATGAAGCCGGCAATCCGAATTGTGATCAGGCCGTCAACATCGGCGATGCCGTGTATCTGGTCAATTATATATTTAGAGGTGGCCCCGCCCCCTGCTGCCCATAGGATTGAGAGGAGAATATCTTGCCGGCGGTGCGGGCGCCAGGCCCGTCCGTATCCCGGTCGCAGAGCGATGAAATCCCGGCGGTTCCGGAGTTGCAATATTGCCATCTTTTTGCCGACCGAACGGCTCCCCCCGGCGGGCAATAGATTCGCTTGACAGATGAACCCTTCCCATGTATATTTATTACGACTTCACTACCGCTAACGATGTCCGACATATAGCAGCGCAGAACCGTCCTCATTGGAGCAGGGGCCTCTTATAGCGCAACCGTTACGGCTGGCTCGTTTTTGCACATTTGAACCAAAGGGAGGAACCATGTGCACCCATCTCACTTTTCTTAATTCGAGCCGCTGCGGCACGCGAGGTCACCGTCGCCGACTTCCGGCAACAGCGTTGTTGATCGTACTGTGCATGCTGGCGGTCTTGACTGCCGCCCCGGGGTTGGCCGAACCGGTTGGAGCGGAGACAGACGCGACCGCCGAGGAAGCCATGGTCTGCCATTACGGTCTCTGCGGCGGCGTCCCCCGGACAACCATCGTTTTTGGCGGCGACCTGATCGTCGCCGGCGATTTCGATTACGCCGACAACATCCCAGTCGGTGGGATCGCCCGCTGGGACGGTTCGGCCTGGCATTCCCTGGAAGGCGGCGTCAACCAGAACATCAATGCCCTGGCGCTGTATGAGGGGAAGCTCGTTGCCGGCGGGACCTTCAGCACCGCCGGTGGGGAACCGGCCAACGGCATCGCCATCTGGGACGGAACATCCTGGGCCCCGTTCGGATCGGGTCTGGCCGTCTGCAAAATCCTGAGTCTGTGCATCCACAATGATCAGATTGTCGCCGCCGGCGAATTTCGATTCGAGGGTACCGATTCCTCGATCGGCGTCGTTGCCTCGAATGGCGGCGCTTGGACCGCCCTCGGCAATTGTCCCTACAATTCCATTTGGAAAGTTTATTCATACTACGGGACTTTGATGGCGGGCGGGTATTTCCAGAATCCGAACGGATATTATGTGGCCGCCTGGGACGGTGGCAACTGGGTCAGGTGGGGCGAACCGTTCGGCGACCATATCCAGGCGATGACCACCTATGACGGCGAATTGGTGGTTGCCGGAGAATTTACCATCGGCGCGGGACGAGTGGCGGGCTGGAACGGCAGTTATTGGCGGCCGTTGGATACCGGCCTCGATGATGAGATCCGCGACCTGACGGTTTACCTCGGCGACCTGATTGCAGTTGGCGTGTTCCGAAACGCCGGCAGTCAACCGATGGCGCACGTTGCCCGCTGGAGCGGGACGTCGTGGCAGGCTCTCGGCCCGGGACTCCCCTGCTGCGGCTTGGGGGTAGCGGAATACGACGGTCAGTTGGCGGTGTGCGGCGCCTTCTATACCGAGGAGAATCCGTCGGTCAGCGGCATCGCGGCCTGGAACGGAACGACCTGGCATGGATTGTCGACGTTTCCGAAAACGGTGTTTGCGCTAAAACTCTCTCCGACGGCATTCGGTTACTTCGGACTTCCGGGAATAACCGAGGTAACGAAGGCAGACGGCACCGAGGAGATGTTCGGATTCGACCTGTTCATCAGCGCCGACGCCTCGGTGCTGAAATTCATTGACGTCCAGCCCGGAGAATTATTCAGCGACACGGGGCAGTACCAATGGGAATATTTCGCATGGCGGCTGGATTCCTCCAACGCCGCGGAAACCCGCATACGCGCGGTCGGCATCGCCGAAACGAACGATGGCCCGCATCATCCGCTGAGGACATTCGTTAACGACGAGACGGTGCTGCTCAGACTCGTTTTTATGGCCGCGCCCCAAGGGGCCGCATCCGAGGCAGTGACGCCGGTGCGGTTCCAATGGCGCGACTGCGGCGATAACACGGTCGCCGCGAGCGCCGGTCGCGATACGCTGGCCTTGTCTTTGTCGGTGCAGGATTGGAACGGGACGCAGTACGTCGATATCACCGATACGAACGCGTCGTTACCGACGACGTTCGGTGCGCCGCACATCTGTTTCGATTCCGTTTCCGGGCCAGCGGCCAATCGTTTCGTCGATTTCTACAATGGCCTGGTGACCGTCATGGCCTTAGATACGATCGATTATCGCGGCGATATCAACTTGAACGGCATCGCCTACGAAATCGCCGACTGGGTCATGTTCTTCAATTATTTCTTCCAGGGGGAGTCGGTCTTCCCGAATCCATCGGCCAGCATTCCGGCCTCGGATATCAACTGCGACGGCCTCCCTTTGCGGCTGGAGGACCTGGTTTATCTGGGACGGATTATCTGCGGCGACGCGGACCCGTTCGACAAAAACGTTACGCATGTCAACGCCCTCGACTCAGCCGTCCTCATTCAGGATATCGTTACCCGGACGGTCGGGGTCGAAACCGCGGACACGCTGGCGGGGTTGTATCTCATTTTCCAAGGGGAGATCGTCCCGACGTTTTTGGTGGACACCTCCAAGATCATGGCCTGGGCGGAATTCGATGGAGCCGTCACCCGCGTCATGATCCTGAACAGCCTTTTTGCCGTTGACTGCCGCAACGGATTCGTTTCCGGCCCTTTGTTCACGTATACCGGCGACGGCCTGCTGATCGAGAAGGAGTATCCGGAGTATCCCGGGATTTACGAGTATCCCCAGGCGGCCGATTTTCAGAACGATCTCTTTCACCATAACCCGATTCGCATTCTGGGAACCGATGGCCGGGTGGAACTATGGCCGGCGCCGCTGCCTGCGACGCTGGCGCGGATCAACGACCGGGAAGTGGTTTCCGTATACCTGGGGAATTTCGACGGCCACACGGTCAGCGACATCGATCCGGCGGACCTGCGCCTGAACGATTCGCTGGCGCCCCTCGAAACGACCATCTTCCCCTCGTACGAGGGATTCGAAGGTCCGGTGATGCGGGCATTGTTCAGCGCCAGGGACTTTATTCTCCTATTGGATACGCTGATGGCTTCCGGAACGCATGTCTTCACGGTCAGCGGGACCTTCACCGATGGTCAAACCTTTGTGACCATGGGTCTGACCACACTGGCGGCCGAGAAGGCGTATATCCCGGTTCCGGACGGCTGGCCGACGATTCAGGCGGGTATCGATGCGTCGATCGACGGCGACGTGGTACAGGTATCTCCGGGAATCTATACCGGCGACGGTAATCGCGACCTCAATTTCAACAGCCGGCATATCACTCTCACGGCCGTTGGCGATCCCGGTGAGTATGTCGAAATCGTATGCGCGGGGATGCCGTGGGAATACCACCGCTTCATCGATTTCCACGGCACCGAGGATTCCACCACCATTGTCGATGGATTCAGTATTGACGCCGGTATGGCCGGGCACGGAGGGGCTATCCTCATCACGGCTCCTTCTTCTCCGATCATTCAACGGTGCGAGATTTGGGAGAACATCGCTTTGGCCGATGGCGGTGCCATCAGCGTTTTCGGGTCATCGCCCATCATCCGCAACTGCCAATTCTACACCAATTACGCTCAATCCGACAGCGGTCGCGGCGGGGCAATATATGCCTTCCAGGCGGCGCCGATCATACAGGACTGCCTCTTTCATGGGAATAAATCCTATCTCACCGGCGGGGCGGTCAACCTGGTCGGCCCGCCCGCAGATACCTTTCCGACGCCGATTCTGCGGAACTGCCGTTTCTACGGAAACTATGCCCGCGGGGGCGGAGGTCTGAATTGCGAACTGGTCGATCCCATTGTGGACAGCTGCGTCTTCGACAGCAATGGAGTCAATGAAGAAGGCGCCGGTATTCGGATGCTGAATGCCTCACCCACGCTCACCTGGTGCCTGATGTCAAAGAACTGGGCCCGCACCGAAGGCGGTGGTTTGTGGTTGAGCGGCAGCAGCGCGATGTTGTCCAACTGCACCATCGTCAAGAACTCCGCCGACACTGGGACGGGGATCTTCGTGACGACGTCATCGTCGCCGCATATCGACAAGAGCATCATCTCGGCCAACGATGCCGGAGGGGCGTTCATCATAGACGAAACGAGTTCGGTGTTGTTCACCTGCACCGATATGGCCGAAAACTACGACGGCGAATGGGTCGGGGTCATCGAACCGCAACGCTGGATCAACGGCAACATGTCCATCGACCCGCTGTTCTGCGATCCCATCTGGGGTGACTACCATCTGCACGGTCTTTCGGCCTGTTTGCCGTTCAACAACGACTGTGAGGCCTTGATCGGCGCCTACGGCATGGCCTGCGGGTATATCTGCGGCGAAACCAACGGCGACAGTGTCTGCAACATCGGTGATGCCGTGTATCTGATCACCTATATTTTCCGCGACGGTCCCGCGCCGACGAACATGATTGGAGCCGACGTCAATATGGACGGCAACGTCGACCTGGGCGATGCCGTCGCCATCGTCAACTACCTCTTCCGCGGCCAGGGGCTTCTCAACTGTATGATCTCCAAATAGCCTCGGTGTCGGCACCGACATTTCGTCCTTGGGCCGGGATTCTCCCGGCCCTTTGTCTATTACGCCCTTGAACAGAAGTGCATCAATGGGCTTTTCGCCCATTTGACAAAAGAAGGAAGATGTTGTATCTTTTGTCGGGATATTTCTACTCAACGTCTTTTCGGGGCAAAAGGGCTACACAGATGAAAACCACGATTCGTTTGATTCTCCTGTTATTGCTGGGGATAGCGGCGACCTCGCAGGCGGACACCACCTATGCGCCACCGACCTGACGACCGTTTCTTATCCGTCAGTGAAAGGGGTTGAACCCAGTCCCTTCATTATCGGGAAATGGCCCACGCTGGTGCCCTACGGCATGATCGTGATGACGCTGAACGGCATCACCGGGGGGCATTGGGCAGTCGCCTGACCGTACCGCTGCCGGCGGCGAAAATCCCGGCCGATATTTTGGCGGCGAACCATTTTTCGTTTTCGGGAAAGAAGGGAGTCGCCCCAAGTCCCTTCATCGTCTTTCGGGATTTGACCTTACAGATGATTCCGGTGACGTATGGTTTCGACGGCACGCCTTCGGCGGGAACGCCGGTGAATTTCGACCTTGGCTTGAACACCGCAATCTATGGGAACGGAACCTGCCTGATGGAACTGCCTGGGTCGGAATATTCCGACAGCGAACCCCGTCTGTTTCTCGGCACCGATCTGGGGTATATCATCTGCCTGCATGACATTGCCGGCATTGGTCTGATCGTCGAAGACGCATTTCTCGCCACCACGCCGCCCCTGCCGGTTCTCGATCTGCAGCCGATTCCGCAGTATGCGTATATCGCCGTGGGAGCGCTGGTCAATAATCAGGTATACGGGTTTCACTACGCAGTTCCGGGAAGAGGCGGCCCGTCCAAGCAGGCGCCGACATTTTATCTGCAGGATCCCCGGCCGACGACCCCCACGGGATTCGACACCTTCGGCGCGCATGATGCGCAGTTGAGTCGCCCCGATACGGCCGCGGGGTTGGTCATCGCCGACGGCAGCAATCTTCTCGGCCTGGCCCCGGTGCCGGCCTCTGCAAAGGGAGTGGTCATCCTCGACGCGGACGAGGATCAGGTCGGCGCGGCGGTCAAAGCGATTGTCAGCGGGTCGCTGTTGATGCTTCGTCAGGATGAATCGGCCATCCTATATGATCCCGACTACGCGGCCGATTCCGGGGCCAGTCCCTGCGACGTGAATATCACCGATGGCGAACCGGACGTCTGCGGGTATATTTGCGGCAACGCCAACGGCGACGGCAGCGTCAACGTCGGCGACGCCGTTTTCGTCATCAATTATGTTTTCCGCGGGGGCCCGGCCCCGACGCCGCTGGGGGCGGGTGACGCTAACTGTGATGGGAAAGTCAACGTCGGTGATGCCGTGTACCTGGTCAACTACGTTTTCCGCGGCGGCCCGGCCCCCTGTTGTCCGTAGAAAGGGTCGAGATTCAGCGAAATCCGCGGGGCTGGCATTGTCGTCGGCCCCGCTTGTTGTGGCCTCGCTATCCGGGTTCTCCCGCGATGAGTTCGGGCGAAATGACGATTCCGGACGCAGTTCCTGCGTCGCCGCCGGAACACCTCATCTGCCCCATCGGCGGCGAAAAAACTGAAAAGGGACGTTTTCGCCGAATAATTTTGAAACAACTTCACGGTCTCCCTCGTCAATAGCGATAGTTACACCTCACTTTTCCGCCAGAAGACTGAACTAATCCTTAACCAGGGCGAGGTAGGTTATGCGCACGATCATCTATGTCCTGTTGGCCGGGTTCCTGCTGATGACGGCAGCATCCGCCGGTGAATATCAAAACCATTCCCTCCTTCGGGTCGGACCGCTGTCCGACGACCTGCTGGCGGAATTCAACCAGCGAGGATTCGATGTGGTCGAGGAGCTCCCCGACGGCGTCATGAAGGTGGTGGCCGCGGCCGGGGAACGCGACGATCTCACGGCCAAGTACGGCGCGACCGTGGAGATCGACAACCTGGAGGAATACTACCGGAAGGGACTGGATCCCTCCAAACCGATGGGCGGATACCGTACTTACAGCGAGATGGTCGCCCAGTTGATTCAATTCCATGAACAGTATCCTACCCTTACCCATCTGGATACGATCGGGTACTCGCTGGAAGACCGGCCCATCGTGGCCTTCAAGGTTTCCGACAATCCCGACGTCGACGAGGACGAACCGGAAGTGTTCTTCAACGGGATGATTCATGCCCGCGAACCGATGACAATGGAAATCAATCTCTACACGATTCAATATTTGTTGGAAGCGTATCCCTATTTCCCGAACGTGGCCGACCTAGTCAACACGGTGGAAGCCTGGTTCGTGCCGATCATCAACGTCGACGGGTACGTGTACAACGAGACGACCAATCCCGGCGGCGGCGGGATGTGGCGGAAGAACCGGCAATACAACGAGGACGGCTCATACGGCATCGACCTCAACCGGAACTGGTCGTTCCGCTGGGGCGAAGATGAAGCCGCCGGGTGGTCCTCGGATATTCCCTCCAGCGAAGTATTTCAGGGGACGGGGCCGGCCTCGGAGCCGGAAACCCAGGTATTACAGGATTTCATGAACGCTCACGATTTTGCTGTCGCCATCAACTACCATGCTTACGGCGGATACTACAATATCGGGACTATTATGCCATTGGTTCCCGGTAATCCCGACAACCGGCTGTTTTTGCCGATGACCGACACGCTGCACGCCCTGACCGGTTACACGATCAATGCCTATTTCCGTCCCAATCGCGGCTGCGGCGGCAGCGCTACCGACTGGATGTACGGCGAACAGGGAACGAAAAAGAAAACCTACAGCTTCCTGGTCGAAGTCGGGGCGAGTTTCTGGCCGGCGGCCGAACTCATCCCCGATGAATGCGTCCGGCATGCTCCGGTCAATCTCTATCTCATGGATCACGCGCGGTATCTGGCCGACCGTCCGTCCCGGATGGTGACCACGTCGTTTACCGGCGTTTTTGAGACGGTATCCGAGTGCACGCCCGATTACGACCGCTCGGCGGTCTTCACCAACGCCGGCACGGAGAAACCGCTTCGGCTGGTTGTTTCCATGGTCGATTCGATGGCCGTTCCCGACTGGTACACCATCGAATCGTGTTCGGTGGTGGTGAATCCGGGCGAGAGCGTCACGGTACCGATCCATTTGTCGCCGACCGACCTGTTGGTGTTTCCGGCGTATGAAGGATCGCGGTACGGCGTCGGGTCTTTGCGGCTGGTGGCCTCCACCACGGATGCCGAGCCGGTGATCGATACGATGGAATATCAGGTCTTGTTATATATGCCGGTATCGGACGCCGACGGCGACGGTCTCGATATCTGCCGCGACAATTGCCCGCTGATTTCCAACGTGGATCAGGCGGACGCCGACGCCGACGGCGTGGGCGACGTGTGCGACAACTGCGTGGCGACGGCCAATCCGTATCAGGAGGACGGCGACAACGATGGATGGGGCGATTGGTGCGACAACTGCCCGACGGTGGCCAATCCCGATCAGGCGGACGGCGATGCCGACGGGGCGGCCGATGCCTGCGACAACTGTCCGGCGGTGTACAATCCCGATCAACTGGACAGTGACGGCGACGGCGAGGGAGATGCCTGCGAATTCATCGCCGGGGACGCCAACGGCGATCGGCAGGTCAATGTCGGCGACGCCGTCTATATTATCACATATGTCTTCAAGGGTGGCCCGGCGCCGAATCCACAAGCGGCGGGCGACGCCAACTGTGACGGAAACGTCAACGTCGGGGATGCCGTCTATATCGTGACTTTTGTCTTCAAAGGGGGCCCTGAACCCTGCTACCCCAGTCGTTGAGCCCAACTTCGGCTGGGGACCTGCAAGAAAAAGGCCTGCCCACGCGGGCCTTTTTCTTTTACCGGATGCCGATCGACGGCGGGAATCATTCCCGTCGCTGTACGGACGAACCACGATGTGCCCCTTTGGACCGGGATCGAATACCGTGCAGTTTGTTTTACTTCTGCTGAGACGCGAAATACGCAAGAACGGTGGCGGCCGCGAATGCCAAATTGCCCCACCACATCAACCGAATATCCCGTGGTTCGAGCCATCGGTTCATCCGCCAGACGGGAGTGAACATCCCTGGCCCATCGTCGGGTGAGATGGGCCCTTTTTTATGGCGGTATCGGTACGCCGATCCCCATAAGGTCAGAGCGGCGATAATAAGAGCCCCTTGTGCGATGACCGGCCAGATCGAGTCCAAATTATCTCCTATAACAGCCAGTATCGGACGACGACCAGAAGACTGCCCAAGACCATCAGGGCTGTACCGGTGACATACGTCCTGAAGGCTTTCGGCGAAAGATACGATTTCATCTTCCAAAACGGGACACCGATCATTGGTTCGCCGGACCGGGACAATGGTTCCTTGACGGTACCCAGCCACATGGCCCGGAGCGATAACACAATCCCCACAATCATGCTCACCCCGCCAATTGTGCTCACCATTGTTTCCACTGATCCCCTTCCCGTAACAGCAGTTGGCCGTTCCTACCAGTATTAACGATAAATGATTGGCCGGGCGGACGGGCCAATCCACCCGGCCGAATGGTTTCATATTCGATGTCGACTCTTACGCCGTCGCCTTTTTACGATTCAACAACCGGTCGATGACGAGCATCACCAGACCACCCGCCACGCCTATACCCACCGAAACGATAAGCGGAGCGTTGTAGGCCAATCCCATTGCAAAACCGACGACCACAAAGACCAAGACAATCGTCCAAAAGGTCCTCTTGGTTATTTTAGGCCTTGATCCCATAGTTCCTCTCCTTATTCAATCCACTGCCGAACGGCGCACCCGGCAGTTTCCGGCAACGGGGATTATACCCGGCCACTGCACAAACCACCGCCCTACTTTATAAACGGCGCGATCAAATCGCAAATCTCGCTGAAAAGGGTAACCCACCGGCATACTTCGGCGCCGCCCCCGACAAAGTCGCATATTTTTTTGACTATCTTGACTATCGTACAGGCCGCCTTGAGAAGGTCTTTAAATCCGGTTGTGGGCGAGGCGGCGTCATCGTCGGTATGGGCGCCCACCCATTTTCGGAATTTTTTGTCGGTACCCAGATGCTGGGCGGCGGCAATATCATCAGCTACACCGATACTGTCAAACGCCCCGACAAGCATTTCGACCGTTTCGAACCGTTCCAGAATATCCTGTTCATGCGGCGTCAGCAAATTCTTATCGTACCCAAGGATGTGAACCCGGTTGTATAGGTCAGCCGCAGTATCATATTCGGTGATATCGGCAAACGACTCGTTTTCGGACTCGCCGCCTCGGACGATATTCAGTTCAACCGGCCCATCGCCGCTTGGTGTGGTTTCTATCCCCAGCATCGCATTGCCGGCCAGCAAAGCGCACGAAAACCGGCCGTCCGGCTGAAAAACAATCGTATACCCGGTGAGCGGTTGCCCGGTCGGCATGTAGGTCATTATGCTGCCGAGGTTTTCTTCGATCTTGACCGTTCGTCGAACGGCTGCTTTCCCCGGAACCTGATAGTCGAAATCGACCGTGATCGTGTCGTTGATCAGCGTGGCATCATACACTCGGATCATGGTCCCATCGGGAAGGGAATCGATATACCGGGGGTCGAGTCCCGCCGCTTGGGAATTCACGTTATCGGCCGTCGCTTCGGCCAAAACTATCGAACTGCCGGTTTCGGTCAACGCGTTATCGGGGGCGGCCGCGCGATCGCCTGTGCCGCACCCAATAAACAGACTAACCATAGCCGTGAGGATTATGGCGCCCATATATACCCCTTTCATGGATTACCTCCTTACTATTGAATTTTGTTTAATCTTTGTCAATACCTTCCGTTCACTTTCTGCATTGCGGTGACGGATTGCCGCGTATTTTCGGCGGGGCGCGTGAGGAAAGGAAATCGGGAAATGTCAACGATTCGTCTGTTTGCTTCATACTCTGCCTTACAGTTTTTCAATTCCCCTGCCGGGGCAGGGTGAAGGGTTCAGCCCTTTGTGGGCGGTCTGGGCACCCCCGGCCCGGCAGGTTCCGTACACGCGCCCAAAGCCATTTCATTTTTGCCCCCCAAGCCCCTCTCCCCGGGGTGAAGAGAGGGGTTTGGGTTGAGGAGGACGGACACGGACATTACCCGGCCGGCATGTCCGCGTCCGCCCCTCAGGGGCAACGCGAAAGAACGCCGCGCCAATCACATCACACGTGAAGAAGGAGGTCCCTTGCTCTGCCGCCTGCTCCATGTATCCCCTACGCCGAGAACAGCTTTGTGCCCGCAACGCTTATATTCCAACTCACCTACCGGCGATATAACGGGGCCGACCGTCAGGCATGCTTCGATCGGCCCCGTCCTCACAGGGTAGTTCCCGCCGTATGCGATCCACCTGCGAGTCCACCAACTCAAACGCGAGGAGGAAATCGAGTATTATGGTCGCCAATCGGTAATACAACAATCGCGCCGAAACGAGGG